>NZ_JBHWGV010000184.1:0-2577 GCF_042732955.1 Kitasatospora sp. NPDC059747
GGCCCCTTCGGGGCCCGGGCAGCGACGTTTCACCGTGGATCTACGCGCTCCAAGGCCTCCACGCATCGGTACCGATCTCGACGCCGAACGGCTCCGGAAGCCGGACCGATTCACCGAACTTCCACTCCCCCAGCACCTCGTACGCCCCCTCGGCCTTGTCCGGCGCGCCGAAGAGCGTGACACCGGGCTGGCGCGGGTCACGGTCCACCAACAGGTAGTACGGCACCCCGGTCCGCGCGTACCCGCTCCACTTGGTGGCGCGCTTCGAACCGCCAAGCGACGGCCTACGGCTGTTTTCCGCGTTGAATGACGATGTCACCTCGACTGCCAGCTCAAGATCGCCTGAGCGCACTGTCTCCCGCATCTGACGGCACTCGCCGGCTTCTCTTCCTACGACGGCCAGGTCCGGGATATATCCGTTCTCAATCTCCGCCAGATCCACTTTGACTTGCCGAAGCACTCGCCACGAGCAGGCCGATTCCACCGCGCGTTCGACATCGAGGAGAATCCCGACACCGGAATCGTCCAAGGCGGGAAGCACCGCGAGCACTCCGTCGAGCACCTCGATCCGCAGGTCATAAGGAAGGCGGAAGTGCTCGGCCAGCTCGCCCCGACACCACATGACATAGGGATCGTCGGGCAACGGCCAATGACAGTGCGCAACAACACTCATTGGCCGTAGCCTGGCCGCCCATCGGCAGATATACCACTGCCACACGGACCTTCCCTCCGAAGGAGCGGTTTGCTCCGCATCGGGTTGACGTCCCCGCTACCCCGACTCGGCGACCAGGCGCCACAGGCGGGACGGGGCGGGGAGGCCGAGTTCGGTGCGCAGGCGGCGTTCGTAGCGTTCGACGTCCTGCAGGGCGTCGCCGGGGTTACCCTCGGCGAGGTGGGCGCGGATCAGGCACGCCTGGCTGCTCTCGCGCAGCGGGTCCGCCCGGACGGCGGCGCCAGCCGCGGCCACCGCCTCCGGGAAGCGGCCGGTCCCGACGAAGGCGCAGGCCAGGGCCTCCAGGGCGTGCACCCGCAGGCGCCGCCAGCCGTCCGCCTCCAGCAGCGTCCAGTCCTCGTACCAACCCGGCAGCAGGTCGGCCGAGAGGTCCTCGACGGCCGCCAGCCCGAGGCCGTCCCGGCCCGGCGCCGAACCGGGGGCGAGGATCCGGCGGGCCAGCGCCCGGGCGTCGCGCAGGTCCACGCCGACGCCGTCGGCCAGCCTCAGCTCGGTCGGGCCGATCTCCAGCGCCGACCGGCCCGCCGCCGGCAGGCGGGACAGCGCCGAGCGCAGGCTCGCGAGCGCGCAGCGCTCCGTGGCGTCCGGCCACAGCGTCCCGGCGACCAGCCCTCGCGGCACGTTCCCGTTGCAGCACAGCGCGACGAAGGCGAGTAATCGCTCCGCCCCCGCGGAGACGGCCACCGGCGCCCCACCGGCCGACAGCGCGAAGCCGCCCAGCAGGCCGAGCCGCACGCCCGCGCCCCGAACCGGCGGGCCCCGATCGCCGCAGGCCATCGAACCACCATCTCTTCGCGTACGGATGGACCTCCTCATCCATGCTGCGCCGCACGCCGTGGGCTGTCGACCTCAGTCGAAGTTGACGCAGTACCCGACCGGGATCGAGGCCGTGACCCGCCCCGAGGTCAGGTCGATCGCCCGCGCGGTGGCGTTCTTCGTCCCGCAGTTGAACGGGTGGCCGGTGAACAGGCCGAAGCTGCCGCCCGCGAACCCGGCGTTCCGGACCGCCGTCACGGTCTGCGACCACTGCACGGTGCCGGTGGAGTTCAGGACGATCTGCACCCGCACCCCGCCGTTGACGTTGAAGTGGTCACCGCCGAACTCCAGTTGGCCGTTGGTGTCGTCGGCCCAGATCCGCACCGCCAGCCGCCGGTCGTCGGCCTGGCCGTTGTCGAACCGCGTCTGCGACCGCGTCTGCGGCGTCACACAAACGGTGTCGCCGACCCAGGCCTCGCGCCAGACGAAGCCCTGGACGCAGAAGCCGTCCGGCAGGGTCCGGAAGGGCACCTGGCTGTTGTCGAACGCCGCCTGGGAGCGGATGTCCGGGGTCACGCAGACGTGGTCCCCCGGCCTGGCGTCGCGCCAGACGAAGCCCTGGCGGCAGGTGTCCGGGCCGAAGTCCTGGGCGTGCGCCGAGGACGCCCCCAGCGCGGCGCCGCCGAGGGCCATGACCGCGGCCATCGCCGTGGTCACCCCGGTTCGCAGGATCCGTCGAGTGCTCATCGTCCGCACCTCCTCGAAGAACCTGCGCCCAGCCTGCGCCGCCCCCCGTCACAGCGGTGTGACGCCCGGAAACGACGCCGGAACGCCGCCGCCCGCGGTGGGTTCGCCCGCCGCTGGGTGAACACCCGCGCGCCATCTGCTCCGCTGAGCACATCTACCACCGTTCCCCACCATCCACCCCCCACCCGCCTCTCGGCGGGTGCCCGCCCCCGCCCTCGCCGCGGGGCCCCCCGCCCCCCGGCCCCCGCCCCCCCCGGGGGGGCAAAACCAGCCCACGCGGCCCCCCGCGATCGCCCGGGTGCCACCCAGTGGGGGGTGGCCCAACCCCCCGTAGCGGCCAG
>NZ_JBHWGV010000184.1:2587-12423 GCF_042732955.1 Kitasatospora sp. NPDC059747
CCCACCGCACACACCCCCCCGACCCACCCCCCCACCCCGCGGCGGCCGGCGGCCGCCCCGCCCCCCCCCCGCCCGCGCCCGCCCCCCCCCCCGCCCCCCCCCCCCCCCACGCCGAGGCGGGGAAATCACGTCCACAGGCTGCCGCAGGAGAGCTCCGTGGAGCCACCGTGAGGCGTAGGCCCTACGCGCGAGTCGCTCCGTGCTCCAGGTAGACGGTCGCGGACTGCGTCCTGGCGCCACAGGCGGCGTGGACGCGGCGGGCGAGGCGGGGGATGAGGAGTTCCTCGAGCTGGTCGGTGGTGTAGAAGGCGTACTCGCCGATCTCCACCTGGTCGACGGTAATGTGGTCGAGCTCGTCGGCGGGGAGGACGCCGCCGTCGAAGACGAAGAGGAGCTTGTCGCCCTCGGTGGGATGGGGTGCCCAGTCGGCGACGAGCAGGCGACCGATCGGCGGGGTGATGCCCAGCTCCTCCTTGACCTCCCGGGCCGCGCCCTCACTCGGGGTCTCGCCGGCGTGCAGGTAGCCGCCGGGGATCTCCCAGCCGGGCTTGTAGGTCGGCTTCACGAGGAGGACGTGGTCGTCCTCGTCGAAGAAGAGCACGCCGGCGGCGGTGCGGGGTTGGGCCACGACCTCATGGGGCTCGCTCATGGCGACGACTGTAGCCGCCCAGCCGCGTCACGCGACGATCTGGAGCCGCTGCGCGACGCGGACGCGGGGCGTGTCGGCGAGCCAGGCGTCGATGCGGACGAAATTCATGGTGGTGCCAGTGTGACCACCGGGTCTATGGGTGTTCACCCAGACGCGAGTTCGGCAGCTCGCTGAGCGAGTTCGGGGGCACCGGGGATTCCGCGCCTGCTGTAGACGGCCATGGTCGAGCGCACCGTTTTCAACTCCTTCTGGTTTCGGTCGGACGCCACGCCGTCCATGAGGTCCAGGCACTGATTCCAGAGGACGACTGCTTCCTCATAGCGGTGTTGGGCGGCGACGGACTTGGCGAGGTTCGCGATGGTGAGACCACGAACCCGCTGGTACGTCGCCGGGAGACGCTCCTCAAGTGCCCTGCGGTAGTGCCGTTCAGCGGCTCGGTAGTCCTTCATCTCGGTCAGGGTCTTGCCTGTGTGCGATGCCACGGTGGCCGCGACCGGGCCAGAGGCGGCCGCGTAGGAGGGCACGCCGTCGTCAGCGGCGAGCATGGCGTCCTCGGCGGCCAGGAGTGCCCCGGCGGCGTTCTTGCTCCGGCCGCTCGCTCCGTAAGCCCGGGCGGAGGTCACCAGCAGCAGTGCCTCCGTCTTCCGATCGACTTTCCCCTTGGCCCGCGAGAGCGCGGCTTCAGCCAGCTCGACGCAGTGCGTGGTCTGGTTCAGATCGAGGGCCTGATGGGTGAGGGCTCGCATCATCCAGGCTCCATGGCCTGCGGGATCGCACTCGCAGGCGAGTTGGTAGGCGAGGAGATAGAAGCGCTGGGAGGCGCCCTCACGGCCTAGATCGTGGCACTTCCATCCGACGAGGGTGGCGAGCTCGGCCGCCGCGCCGTACGCGCTCCGTCGGACCTCCTCGGACGGGAACGCGGCCTGAAGCATCGGTACGACGGCATCCGCCAGGTAGGACGACACGGTGGACAGCCCGTGGCCTCCGCCCAGTTTCTCGTCGGCGGTCCTGAACATCTCGGTGAGCTGCCGGACGGTGGAGACCTCTTCGGCTCCGGCCCTGCGGCGGCCCGTCGCGGCTCGCAGGGTGGCGGCGGCGGCCTGGTGGTCGTAGGCGAGCGGGAGCCCGACCGTGGCGGCGGAGAAGGCGAGGGCGAGGAAGTCGCGGCGGTGAAGCATGACAAGTCTCCCGAGGTCGGCAGCGGTTGCCAGAGGATCAGGGGCCATGGCCTCCCCGATGGCCGGGAAGCCTAGGCCGATCTCGGCGGTCGTCACCTTCCGCTTCGCCAGTCTGGTCAAGGCCTCGGCCAGGTAGGCCGCGGTGTTGCCGGTCGGGGTTCCACCCCTGGTCCAGGAGAGCACGGCAGAGCGCGAGGTGTGCAGCGTCTCGCCGGCCTCCGCCGCGACGGCGCGGACCGCCTTGGCCAAGGCTTCGTATGTGCACCCGACTTCCTCGATGACGGCCACCAGTTGCCGGTTCGGCTCCTTATGTCCAGTCAACTCGCACCCCCAGAACCGATCTTGAACAGATTGAACGGGATGAGCGCGTCATCACCGTACCGCCCGAGCGTCGCCGACTGTTCACTGACTGCACAAACCCGCACTTCAGAGGAGGTCGATGCCTCATGGCCGACATGTACTGCGACCCGCGTCTTCGCGAGCTGAGCGGGGCCAGCGTGCTGGTCACCGGCGGCGGCGGCCTCGTCGGCAGCCGCATCGTCGCCCAACTCGCCGCCTGCGGCGCAACGCCGATCGTTCTGGACCGGTTCGACGCCTACCCGCACCCAGTGAGGGACCTGTTCCAGGTGGACCGCCACAGCGCCCAGGTCGTACTCGGCGACGTTCGCGAGCGGGCCACCGTGAAGTGGCTCACGGGGCGCGCGGACTACGTGATCCACGCCGCCGCGTACGCCGATGTCGCCGCCTGCACCAGTCGGCCCGACACCGCGTTCGCCGCCAACGTGCACGGCACCCAGACCGTCCTGGACGCCGTGGTGGCTTCGCCGGTGAAGCGGCTGGTGTTCGTCTCGTCCGCCTCCGTCTACGGCGACGGCGTCGAGGACAGCACCCCAACGGAGGGCGGTGCGGCGCGGTTCACCGAGGAGCAGCCGCTCACCCCGATCTCGGTGTACGCCAACACCAAGGTGTGGGGCGAGCACCAAGTGCGCCTGATGCTCGGAGGCAGCGGCACCGAGTACTCGATCGTCCGGTACTTCTCGGTGTACGGCGACCCTCAGATCCCCAAGCCGGGCTCGCACTCCTGGATGGTGCCGTGGCTGGCCCTGTCCGCCCACACCGGCCGGCCGATGCGGCTCAACGGCGGCGGCCACCAGGTCCGCGACATGGTCCACGTCGAGGACATCGCGCACGCCACCGTCCTCGCCCTCGTCGCCGACCAGGCCGCCGGACAGATCCTCAACGTCGGCACCGGCATCCCCACCTCTATCCGGCGGATCGCCGAGCTGATCGCCGCCCACTACCCCGGGGCCGCGTTCGTCGAGACGCCGATGCCCGTGGGCGATCCGCGCGGCGGCTGTGCCGACACTCGCCGGGCCACCGACCTACTCGGCTGGTGCCCCGCCATCACCCTCACCGAGGGCATCGACCGCTACGTGCGCTGGCTCAACACCACGCCGGACGCCGTCCCGGACTGGTTCACCACCGCGGCCTCGGCCGCCTGAACGAAGGGAAATTCACCCCATGCGCGTCGTGCTGCTCGGCGGAGCCGGATACATCGGCTCCGCCGCCTCCCACCGCCTCGTCTCGCTCGGCCACCACGTCACGGTCGTGGACGGCCTTATCTACAACCGCGGGGACCACCCCGGCCGGCTCCTGCCCAGCGCCGCCACATTCGTCCCCGGGGACCTGCGCGACCCCGAGCTGCTGGCTGGGGTTTGCGACGGCGCGGATGCCGTTGTGCACCTGGGCGGGATCGTCGGAGAGCCGGCCTGCCGGCTGGACGAGGAGTTGGCCGTCGAACTGAACTACGCCGCCCCGATGATCGCCGCCGAGGCTGCCGCCGGCGCGAGCGTCGGCCAGTACGTGTTCTTCTCCTCGTGCAGCGTCTACGGCCAGCACGAAGGCACTGTGGACGAATACACCGAGCCCAACCCGCTGGGCATCTACGCCCGGACCAAAGTCCTCGCCGAACGGCGCCTGCCTGACGCGCTCGCCGAAGTCGCCGCGTTGACGAGCCTTCGGCTGGCGACCGTTCACGGCCCCTCGCCCCGCCAGCGCCTGGACTCCGTGGTCAACTCCATGGCCTCGCGCGCCGTCGCCACCGGGCGCATCCCGCTCAACGGAGGTGCCCAGCGCCGGCCCCTCGTCCACGTCGGCGATGTCGTCAGGGTGCTCGCCGCCGTCCTGGACAAGGATCTGACCGGCGCGTGGAACGTCGGCAGTGACCAGGAGAACCACACCATCGCCGAAATCGCCGAGACCGTGGCCGCCATCGTGCCCGGATCGAAGATCCAGCGCGGCCCGGAGCGCGACGAAGCCGACGCCCGCGACTACCGGGTGAGCTTCACCCGGCTCCAGCAGTACCTCCCCGGCCTGTGCCCCACCACCCTCGAGGACGGCGTACAGGAGATCGTCGATCTCCTGGTGACCCGTCAGATCGCCGACCCGGAGGAGACCCAGTACGACAACCACCGGGGCCTGGCGGCGGCCTTCACCGCGGGCAAGGTGCGGAGTGTACGCACTCCCGAGTGTCGGCGCTACCTGGCCGAGTACACCGCCGCGTGGGGGCAGCCGTGACCAGCGTCGCCCCGTTCCTGCCGTGGAACCGGCCCTCGCTCGGGCAGGAAGAGGAAGCCGAGGTCATGGACACCCTGCGCTCGGGCTGGATCACCCACGGCCCGAAGGCCGGCCGGTTCGAGGAAGCGGTGAAGTCCGAGCTCGGCGTCGAGGACGCGTTCGCGGTCTCCTCGTGCACCGCCGCGCTGCACCTGGCCCTGCTTGCGGCCGGGATCAAGCCGGGCGACGAGGTGATCACCCCGAGCCTGACCTTCTGCGCGGCCCCGAACGCCATCGTCCAGTGCGGCGCCAGGCCGGTGTTCACCGAGGTCGATCCGGTCACCCTCACCATTGACCCCGAGGCTGCCGAGCAGGCGATCACCTCCAGGACGAAGGCTGTCGTGGTCATGCACTACGGCGGCCAGCCCTGCGATCTCCTGGCCTTCCACAAGCTCGCCGACGACCACGGCCTGGTCCTGGTCGAGGACGCCGCCCACGCTCTGCACGCCTGGCGCGATGGCCTTCGGGCGGGCAGCGTCGGCGACCTGGCGGTGTTCTCCTTCTACGCCAACAAGGTCATCACCTGCGGCGAAGGCGGGATGATCGTCGGCCGCGCAGACCTCGTCCAGGCCGCCCGCCTGCTCGGCCGGCACGGCATCGACACCTCGGTGTGGCAGCGGCACGGCAAACGGAACACCGCCGACTACGAGGTCACAGTGCCGGGCCTGAAGTACACGATGCCGGACATCACGGCCGCGGTCGGCCTCCAGCAGTTCCACAAGCTGCCCGACTTCACCGCCCGCCGAGCTCAGATCGCCGCCTCCTACGACCGGTCCCTCGCCGGCCTGCCCGGCCTGCGGCTGCCCACCGTCGCGGCCGGCGCCCGGCACGGCTGGTTCCTGTACCCCGTGCTGGTCGGTCCGGTCGGCGGCCGGACCCGAGACACGGTGGCCGGCAGGCTCCTGAACGACCACAGGATCGGCACCAGCGTGCATTTCAAGCCGGTGCACCGCCTCGCCGCGTACCGCTACCTGGACTGCCACCTGCCCATCACCGAGCAGATCGCCGCCCAGCAGCTCTCCCTGCCCTGCTACCCGGCGATGACAGCTGCGGACGTGCACCGCGTCATCGACGCGCTCCACGCCATCTGGTCCTGACCCCCGGTGTGCTGAGGCCGGCTGTCAGATCACCGGCGGCCGGCCCAGCCGCGTCATCCGCCACACCGTGCTCCACCGCATCGGCCGCCGCGGCGGGCACGGCACCCGAACACCCTCGAAGAACCCGGACCACCAGGCCTTCAGCCCGGACATCGGCGGCCGACGAACCAGCGTGTACAGCGCCCAGGAGGTGAGGTAGACCGGTACCAGAGGAGCGGGCAGGTGACGCTTGGCCAGCCACACCCGGTTGCGGGCCGTCATCCGGTAGTAGGCGGCGTGACGGGCCGGGTCGGTACGTGGGTGCTGCAGCACCAAGTCGGCGCGATAGTCGATCCGCCAGCCCGCGTCCAGCGCGCGCCAGGCGAAGTCGGTCTCCTCGTGCGCGTAGAAGAACTCGGCGGGGAACAGGCCGACCTGGTCGATCACGCTCATACGGATGGCGTGCCCGCCACCCAGGAACGTCGTGACCGGACCGGACTGCATCGGATCGCTCGCGCCGAAGCGCGGCACGTGGCGGCGCTGGGTGAACCCGGTCTCATCCGCGATCCGGAAGCTGACGATGCCGAGCTTCGAGTCCCGCTCGAAGGCATCCCGGATCAGCCGGAACGTGTCGGTGCGGGGCAGCAGTCCGTCGTCGTCCAGGACGACCAGCACGTCCGTACCGCCCAATTCGCGCAGCCGCTCGACGCCGGCGTTGCGGCCCCCAGGGATGCCGAGGTTCTCCGGCAGCTCCACCGCGTCCACCCTCTCCGGCAACTCGGGCAGCTTCACGCCCTGCCCGAGCACGACGGTCCGAACCCCGCTGTCGCCGCCGTCCTGGGCCCGTACCGACTCCAGCAGCGCCGCCAGCTCCGCAGGCCGGTTTCCCATCGTCAGCACCACCACGCCCAGCGTGACGCCCATCGCACCCGACCCTTCGAGGAACCTTCATGATCTCGCCGACACCCCGGCCCGGCGGTGGACCGTCGCTGCACGAGCTGGCCGGCACCGGCCGGCTGCCGGACCACCAGGTGATGGACCGGCCGACGCTGAACTGGATCGCCCGCCACCGGCCCGCCGGCCCGGGTGTCCGGGCCAGACTGCCACACCAGCCGCTACTGCTCGTACCGAACGCCTCCTGGTTCACCCGCAAGCAAGCAGCCGCCTCGATCCACGGCGTACGCCACAGTGCCCGGGTCGCCGTGCTCGTTCAGCTGCTCGCCGCCGGCCATGGCTTCACGCCGGGCCGGGAGCTGGCGCTCGCGGCTGCGGCGGCCTGCCACGACTGCCGGCGGCTGAACGACCGCGACGATCCCGACCACGGTCAGCGCGCCGCCCACTGGCTGACCGAGCACGCCGCGAGCCTCCAGGCGACCTTCGGGACGGCGACCACAAAGGAAGCGATCACCGCAGTCGCCCTCCACGACGTGCCGCACGAGGCCTTCACCGGCAAACAGGAACGCGCCTACCAGCGGCACCAGGTGGCGGTGGACCTCCTCAAGGCAGCTGACGCGCTCGACCGCTACCGGCTGCCGCTGGCCCGCTGGTGGCCCGACCTCCCCCGTCTGCGACTGCAGGTTCCCGCTTGGGCACCGCTGCTCGCCCACGACCTGGTGGTGGGCAGCGAGCAGGCCGTCCTCGACGGTGCAACCGACGCCCAGGCCCTGGAGCACGCGCTCCAGGCCGTGACGCCCGAGTAGGAGAAGCCCCCGTGCACACCGAGTGGGACCTCGCGCACACCGACTACAGCGCGCCACCCAACCGCCCCCTGCCAGCCGGGCTCACCGACACCGAGTCCGACTGGCACCAACGCCTCGAACAGGCCCCCAACGGGCACCTGCTGCGCGAGGACGCCAACGCCATGCTCGCCTCGCTCACCGCCGACGGCCCGGTCCACCTGCTACACCTGACCCGTTCGCTGGACGCCATCCGCTCCAGCGGCCACCTGCTCACGTCCACCGGCTGCCTGATCGGGGCTGTCTACGGCTCGCCCCTCACCCCGCTGCCCGGCGGCGCGCTGCGGCCCCACAACCTCGGCTCCTACCTGCTGGACGCTCGCCACGGCCTGGCCAGCCGCCGCGACAGCACACCCCTGGTCATCCAGGGCACCCCCGATCGCCCGGGACCGGCCAAGGGCCTGGACTACCTGCGGCTCGGCGACATCCACCTGCGGACCTACCAGGCGTGCAAGCATGTCCTCACCGCAGCCGAGGACGACCAGGTGCTGCGGTCCGTCGAGGACCGAGTGCGCGTCGCAGCCCCATTCCTCGACAAGCTCCTGCACAACGCCAGTGGCGGCACGACGCCGGACGAGTCGTTCGTCGGCGCCCTCGCCGCCGCTGTCCCCGTCTTCCCTTATCTCGGGTACCTCTACTTCGAGACCGTCGCCGAGTACCTGATGCTCCACTCCACCAGCCGGGCAACCCGGGAGTACGCGGACTGCGGGGAGATGAACAACCGGCTCTACAAGGAACTCGCCTTCTCCGCCGTGGACAGTATGGGCACTCTTTTCGACCTCGGTCGGTTCTACCCGGACCACGCCAGGCTCATCGACATCGTGGGACACATCGAACCCGGTCTGGCGGCGTCGGCCGCCGACTACGTCCGCCGACGCATGTCCCATCTCTTCGCTGCCACTTCGATGACACCACGTCAGGACATCCGGGATTTCACGTTCCACACCGCGGACCTGGACACGCTGGCCGAGGCGGCACCAAACCTCCTCGGCCAGCTGATCTTCCGGGAGACCCGCCTCCTCGACCGCTACCCTCAGCTCTACCACTGCTTCGAACAGACCAAGGCCCTGCAGGCGTGGGCCTACTGGAACAAAGAGGGCATCCCGACGCCGTTCAACGGCGTCAGCCCCAAGGGAGAGATTGGCATCAATCCGGCCTACCCAGACGCCCGGTTCACGGTCTGGACGGCGGAGTCATGCAAGCAGGGACTTCTCCATCCGGTTGAGCAGATCGCCGCCGTTCCAGCCCCCCGGCTCGTGCCGTGGCTGGTTGCTCCTCTTCGGGACCGGACGGAGGAGGAACGATGGTCGAAGCGCCGCGTGACCCTGGCGTGATCGGGCGCCACCAGTTGATGGTCAGTGACTCTGCCCGCCCAAGGCCGGTTGCCGCCACCTTGTCCTGTGAGGCCGTCGAATGCGGGGATCACACTGAATGTCAGGAACGTCTCACACTGCGTCAACTATCGTGATACGTTCGGTAACTCAATCGAAAACAGGTGACCCCGGCGGTGCTACCAACACCCCGGGGTCCGGCACCAGGAGCAGCAACTCCAGATGCGGATCCATCGTAGCGCCCACGTGCGCAACTTCACTGTGCTACCCAACGCCGTACTCCAGTACCGGCGGCTGAGTTACACCGCCCGAGGCCTGCTCGCGGACCTCCTCTCCCGCCCCGACGGCTGGCGCGAGGACGGACGGCACATGGCCGACACCAGCCCGCAGGGGCGTGGCGCCGTCCACAAGGCGTTGAAGGAGCTGACCGAGGCCGGGTACTACCGGGTCGAGAAGATCCGCATGCCCGACGGCACGATCATCACCGAAACCCACGTCTACGACACCCCGCAGCTCGCGCCACCGGGTACCACCCGTCCGGCGCCCGGTGAAGCGGCAACCGGCCCTGCTGGCAGCCCTCTTGTAAAGAACCGGCATCAAGAACCCTCCCTCCGCCCGAGCCCGGAAGACGAAAGCGACCGGGGAGGAGAGGAGGAATCGCCCGAGATCCGCGAGGCGGTCGCCACGCTGTTCCGAGTGATCCGACCCGAGCCTCGGCTACGCCTGGGCGAGGCCGAAGCACGGGACCTGGCACCTTTGGTGGCGCAGTGGCTGTCGCGCGGCTGCACCGCAGCCGACCTCACTCAAGCCCTGCTACCGGGCCTGCCCACCCCGATGCACTCGGCGGCCGCCCTGCTCCGCTACCGCTTGGAGCAGAAGATGCCGCCCGCCCGACCCGTTGCTCGGCCACCGGCCCGGTACGCCGAGTGCGCTAAGTGCCACGACCCCGTGCAACGACCGGGCATCTGCCGCCCGTGTGCCGGCCTGACAACCCGCACCCTCACGACCGGCAACGGGGCAGAGGTGGCAGCCGCAGGTGCCGCCCGAGTCCGAACCGCCCTGCGCTGCGCACTGGCCGGTGGACGGCCTGCAGACGTCGCCGCCTGAAACACGCTGTCTGACCAGTCCGAAGGGGCTCCGGCAGGACGGGGCCTGCCGCTTCCGGCCGGTACGTCACCCTGCTCCACCAGCGCCGCGGGCGGCGCGGGCGGGCGGGGGGCGCCCCCGGGCGGGGGGGGCGCGCGCGCGCC
>NZ_JBHWGV010000185.1:0-12055 GCF_042732955.1 Kitasatospora sp. NPDC059747
GCCCACCCGGTGGTCGCCCAGCCACGGCTGCGCCTTCAGCGACAGCCGGCCGGTCAGCAGCACGCTGCCCGAGTCGGCCGGGGAGACCACCGCGCCCAGCAGCGGGTGCTCGGCCGACTGCAGGCCCGCGCCGGTGACGTCGCCCGTGTGCGCGGCCTGGGCGGGCCAGTAGCGCTCGCGCTGGAAGGCGTACGTCGGCAGGTCGGTGCGGCGGGCGCCGGTACCGTCGAAGAACCGGGCCCAGTCGACGGGCACACCCACGACGTGCAGGCGGGCGAGGGCGGAGACGAGGGTGTGCTCCTCCGGCCGGTCCCGGCGCAGCGCGGGGGCCGCGACGCGGTCGCCGCCCTCGTCGAGGTTCTGCGCGGCGAGGGCGGTGAGCACGCCACCGGGGCCGAGCTCCAGGTAGTCCGTGGCACCGGCGGCGTCGAGGGCGAGGATCCCGTCGGCGAAGCGGACGGCCTCGCGGACGTGGCGCACCCAGTAGTCGGGGGTGGTGACGTCCTCGCCCAGGGTGCCGGTGAGGTTGGAGACCAGCGGGATCGAAGGGGCGCTGTACGTCAGTCCGTTGAGGACCTCGCGGAAGTCCGCCAGCATCGGATCCATCAGCGGCGAGTGGAACGCGTGCGAGACCTTCAGCCGCGTCGTCTTGCGGTCGGCGAAGTGCGCCTCGATCGCCGCCACGGCTTCGAGAGAACCCGAGACGACCACGGAGGTCGGACCGTTGACGGCCGCGATCGACACAAACTCGCCCAGCAACGGCAGGACTTCATCCTCCGACGCCTGCACCGCCAGCATCGCTCCACCGGACGGCAGCGCCTGCATCAAACGGCCACGAGCACTCACCAGCGTGCAGGCATCCTCCAGCGAGAACACCCCGGCCACATGCGCGGCCGCCACCTCGCCGATCGAGTGCCCGGCCACGAACTCCGGCTCCACACCCAACGATTCGAGCAGGCGGAACAGCGCCACCTCAACCGCGAACAACCCCGCCTGAGCGAAGTCCGTCCGATTCAGCAGCTCCGCATCCGAACCCCACACCACCTCGCGCAAGGGCACGTCCATCGCAGCACACACCGCATCGAACGCCCCCGCGAACACCGGGAACCGGGCATACAACTCCCGCCCCATCCCCAACCGCTGCGACCCCTGCCCCGAGAACAGCAGCGCGAGCCGCCGCTCTCCCGCCGTACCGCGCGCCACCTCGGCGCCGTCCAACACCACCGCCCGGTGCCCGAACCGCGACCGCCCGGCCAGCGACAGCCCGACGTCCACCGACGAGCCGGCCACCCCGGCGAGCCCGGCCAGTTGCGCGTCCAGCGCGTCCTCCGACGCTCCCGAGACCACCCATGGCACCACGCCGGGCGCCGAGCCCGGCGCCTCCGCGGCATCCACCACAGGCGCCTGCTCGACGATCACGTGGGCGTTCGTCCCGCTGATCCCGAACGACGAGATCCCGGCCCGGCGAGGGTGCCCGGCCTCGGGCCACTCGCGCGCCTCCGTCAGGAGCTCCACCGCGCCAGCCGACCAGTCGACGTGCGAGGACGGCGCGTCGACGTACAGCGTCTTCGGCAGCACGCCCGCCCGCATCGCCTCCACCATCTTGATCACGCCCGCGACCCCGGCCGCCGCCTGGGTGTGTCCGAGGTTGGACTTCACCGAGCCGAGGAACAGCGGGAGTTCACGCTCCTGCCCGTACGTGGCCAGCAGCGCCTGCGCCTCGATCGGGTCCCCGAGCGTCGTTCCCGTGCCGTGCGCCTCGACGGCGTCGACCTCACCGGCCGACAGCCCCGCGTTCGCCAGCGCTTGACGGATGACGCGCTGCTGGGACGGGCCGTTGGGGGCGGTGAGACCGTTGGAGGCACCGTCCTGGTTGACGGCGCTGCCGCGCACGACGGCCAGCACCAGGTGCCCGTTGCGCTGCGCGTCCGAGAGCCGCTCCAGCACCAGCACGCCGGCGCCCTCCGACCAGCCCGTCCCGTCCGCGCCGTCCGCGAACGCCTTGCAGCGCCCGTCCGTCGCGAGCCCGCCCTGGCGGGTGAAGCCGAGGAAGCTCATCGGTGTGGACAGGACGGTCACGCCGCCGGCCAGGGCCAGGGTGCACTCGCCGCTGTTCAGGGACTGCGCGGCCAGGTGCATCGCCACGAGCGAGGAGGAGCAGGCGGTGTCGATCGTGAGCGCCGGGCCCTCCAGGCCGAAGCAGTACGACACCCGGCCCGAGATCACGCTGTTGGCCAGCCCGGTGCTCGCGTGGCCCTCCACCTCCTCCCGGGAGTTCATCACCAGCGAGGCGTAGTCCTGGCCCGTCGTGCCGACGAAGACGCCGGTCCGGCTGCCGCGCAGCGCGGTCGGGTCGATGCCCGCCCGCTCGAAGGCCTCCCAGGACGTCTCCAGCAGCAGGCGCTGCTGCGGGTCCATCGCGAGGGCCTCGCGCGGCGAGATGCCGAAGAAGCCCGCGTCGAAGTCCCCGAGGCCGGCGAGGAAGCCGCCCTGGCGGGTGGCGCTCACGCCGTGGCCGGTGCCGAAGAGCGCGTCGAGGTCCCAGCCGCGGTCGGTCGGGAAGTCGGTGATGCCGTCGCGGCCCTCGCTCAGGAGCCGCCAGAGCTCCTCGGGGGTCCGCACGCCTCCGGGCAGGCGGCAGGCCATGCCGACGATCGCGATCGGCTCCCCGGCGTCGGCGGTCGTGGCCACCGGGGCCGCCACGTCGTCCTCGTCGTCGAGGAGTTCCCCGAGGAGGTGCGCGGCGAGGGCGTGCGGGGTCGGGTAGTCGAAGACCATCGTCGCCGGCAGCCGCAGCCCGGTGACGTCGGCCAGGCGGTTGCGCAGTTCGATCGCGGTGAGGGAGTCGAAGCCGAGGTCCCGGAACTCCCGCGCGGGGTCGACCGCCTGGCCCGAGGCGTGGCCGAGGACGCCGGCGGCCTCCGCGCGGACGAGGTCGACGAGGTGGCGCAGGCGGTCGCCCTCGCGCAGCTCGTACACGCGGGCGGCGAGGGCCGTGCCGGTGGTGCTCACGGCGGTACGGCGCCCGGCGGGCAGGAGGGCGCGGAACATCGTCGGCACCTCGCCGCGCGGGCGGGCGCCTGCGGCCATGCGGCCGGTCGCGACCAGGTACGGCTCGTCGACGGCCATCGCGGCGTCGAGCAGGGCGAGGCCGTCCTCCTCGGTGAGGGGCGGGACGCCGGAGGCGTGGAGGCGGTGCAGGTCGGCTTCCGAGAGGGTCCCGGTCATACCGGCGGTGGGCATCCAGGCGCCCCAGCCCAGGGACTGGGCGGGCAGGCCCTGGTGGCGGCGCCAGTGCGCGAGGGAGTCCAGGTAGACGTTGGCCGCAGCGTAGTTGCCCTGACCGGCCGTACCCATCACACCCGAGATGGAGGAGAAGAGGACGAAGGCCTTGAGGTCCTGGTCCTTGGTCAGTTCGTGCAGGTTCCACGCGGCGTCGACCTTGGGACGGAGGACGGCCGACAGACGCTCGGGGGTCAGCGCGGTGACGATGCCGTCGTCCAGCACACCGGCCGCGTGCACGACACCCGTGATCGTCCGGCCGTCCAGGGCGTGCGCAAGCGCCTCGCGGTCGGCCGCGTCACAGGCCACGACCTCCGCGCGGGCACCCAGCTCCGCCAGCTCCTCCACCAGCTCGGACGCGCCACCACGGCGGCTCAGCAACAGCAGGTCGCGGACGCCGTGTTCGGTGACGAGATGCCGGGCGACGAGACGGCCCAGGCCGCCGGTGCCACCCGTGATCACCACGGTGCCCGTGCCCCAGCCCGTCGAGGGTTCGCCAGGAGCCACCCGGGCCAGCCGGCCCACCCGGACGACGCCGTCGCGGACCACCACCTGCGGCTCACCCACGGCGAGCACCGCGTCCAGCGGGAGCTCGCCGTCCGCATCCACGAGCACGAACCGGCCCGGGTTCTCCGCCTCGGCCGCCCGCACCAGGCCCCACACGGCAGCACCGGCGAGGTCCGACACTCCGTCGACCGCACCCCGGGTGACGAACACCAGGCGCGCGTCCGCGAACCGCGGCTCCGCCAGCCACTCCTGCACCAGGCCCAGCGCCCACGCCGTCACCTCGTGCACGTCCTCGGGCGTCGAACCGCCCACCACCGGGACCACCACGGCACCCGGCACGTCGTCGGTCAGGTCGGCGAACGACGGCACGTCCGCGCCCAGCGTCACCGCCGTCACGCGCTCACCCGCACGCGACGGCGCGGGCACCCACTCCAGCCGCAGCAGCGAGCCCGCCGCGGCCGCTCCCTGCACCACGGCGGCCGGCTCGGCCAGCGTCACGGCCTCGGCCGACAGCACCGGCTCCCCGGCGGCGTCCACGACGGCGAGCGCGAGCGTCTCCGCGCCCGTCCGCACGATCCGCGCACGCACCACGGACGCGCCCGAGGCGTGCAGCGACACCCCGGACCACGCGACCGGCACCAGCCCCTGGCCGTCCGCCCGCACCACGGCCGCCAGCAGCGCCGGGTGCACGCCGAACCCGGCGGCGTCGTCGGCCGCGTCGCCCGGCAGGGCCGCCTCGACGAAGGTCTCCTCGCCGCGCCGCCAGACCGACCGCAGCCCGTCGAAGGCCGGGCCGAGGTCCGCCTCCTCCCGGATCCCGGTCAGGTCGGCGACGACCGAGCCCTTCGGCGGCCAGACCGAGGCGTCGAAGTCGGCCGTGCGCTCGCCGCGGACGAGCTCGCCCGAGGCGTGCTCCGTCCACTCGGCGTCGGCGTCGGCATCCGGCCGGGAGAAGATCCGCACCGGGCGGGCACCGGAGGCCGCCGGGGCGTCCACCTGGATCTGGACGACGACGGCGCCGTCCTCGGGCAGCACCAGCGGCTCGGCGAGCGTCAGCCGCTCGACCCGGTCGCAGGCCACCTGGTCACCGGCCCGGACGGCCAGCTCCAGGAACCCCGTCGGCGGGAACACGGCCACACCGCCCACCCGGTGGTCGCCCAGCCAGGGCTGCGCCTTCAGCGACAGCCGGCCGGTCAGCAGCGTGCCCTCGGCGTTCGCGAGCGCGACGGTCGCGCCCAGCAGCGGGTGCTCGGCGGGCGAGAGGCCCGCGCCGGTCACGTCGCCGATGCGGCGGGACGGGCGCGGCCAGTAGCGCTCGTGCTGGAAGGCGTACGTCGGCAGGTCGACGCGGCGGGCGCCGGTGCCGTCGAACAGCCGGGCCCAGTCGACGGGGACGCCGGTGACGTGCAGGCGGGCCAGGGCGGTGACGAGGGTCTGCTCCTCGGGCCGGTCACGGCGCAGCAGCGGCAGGGCGGGGGCGTCCGACTCGTGCTGGGCGAGGGCGGCGAGGACGCCGTCCGGACCGAGCTCCACGAAGGCCGTGGCGCCGGCTGCGCGCAGGGCGTCGAGGCCGTCGGCGAAACGGACGGCCTCACGGACGTGACGCACCCAGTAGTCGGGCCCCTGGACGCCTTCGGCCAGCGCGCCGGTCAGGTTGGAGACCAGCGGAATCGAAGGCGCGCTGTAGGCAAGCCCGTTGAGGACCTCGCGGAAGTCCTCCAGCATCGGATCCATCAGCGGCGAGTGGAACGCGTGCGACACCTTCAGCCGCGTCGTCTTACGGTCCGCGAAGTGCTCCTCGATCGCCGCGACAGCCTCCTCCGTGCCCGAGACGACCACGGACGACGGTCCATTGACGGCCGCGATCGACACGAACTCACCCAACAGCGGCAGGACTTCGTCCTCCGCCGCCTGCACGGCGAGCATCGCGCCACCCTCGGGCAGCGCCTGCATCAGCCGACCACGAGCACTCACCAGAGCGCAGGCATCGGTCAGGCTGAACACCCCGGCCACATGCGCCGCCGCCACCTCGCCAATGGAGTGCCCGGCCACGAACTCCGGCTCCACACCCAACGACTCGAGCAACCGGAACAGAGCCACTTCGACCGCGAACAACCCGGCCTGAGCGAACTCCGTCCGGTTCAACAGCTCAGCATCATCGCCCCACACCACATCCCGCAGCGCCGAATCCAACTCCGCACACACGGCATCAAAAGCCGACGCGAACACCGGGAACCGGGCATACAACTCCCGCCCCATCCCCAACCGCTGCGACCCCTGCCCCGAAAACAGGAACGCCGCAGACCGCTCCCCCGCCACACCACGCGCAACCTCGACCCCGTCCACCAGCACCGCGCGATGCCCGAGCCGCGAGCGGCCCGCCAAGGCGAGGGCGACGTCCACGGGAGAACCGTCGATGCCGGCCAGCCGCCCCAGCTGCGCGTCGAGCGCCGCCTCCGACTTCGCCGAGACCACCCACGGCACCGCACCGGGCACAACCGCCGGTTCGTCGGTCGCGGCGTCCTCCTCGACCGCCTCCTCGACGATCACGTGCGCGTTCGTGCCGCTGATCCCGAACGCGGACACGCCCGCGCGGTGCGGCCGGTCCACCTCCGGCCAGGCCCGGGCCTCGGTGAGCAGCTCGACGGCCCCCGCCGACCAGTCCACCTCGGCGGACGGCGCGTCGACGTGCAGCGTCTTCGGCAGCACGCCGTGCCGCAGCGCCATCACCGTCTTGATCACGCCGGCCGCGCCGGCCGCGGCCTGGGTGTGGCCGATGTTGGACTTCAGCGAGCCGAGCAGGAGCGGCTGTTCACGGTCCTGCCCGTAGGTGGCGAGGAGTGCCTGGGCCTCGATCGGGTCGCCGAGCGGCGTGCCCGTCCCGTGACCCTCGACGGCGTCGACCTCGGCGGCCGACAGCCCGGCGGCGGCCAGCGCCTGGCGGATGACGCGCTGCTGGGACGGACCGTTGGGCGCCGTCAGTCCGTTCGACGCGCCGTCCTGGTTGACGGCCGAGCCGCGCAGGACGGCGAGCACCGGGTGCCCGTTGCGGCGGGCGTCAGAGAGCCGCTCCAGCACCAGGACGCCCGCGCCTTCCGCCCAGCCCGTCCCGTCCGCCGCGTCGGCGAACGCCTTGCACCGCCCGTCCGGAGCGAGCCCGCCCTGCCGGGAGAACCCGGAGAAGCTCATCGGCGTCGACAGCACGGTGACGCCGCCCGCGAGGGCCAGCGTGCACTCGCCGGCCCGCAGCGCCTGCGACGCGAGGTGCATCGCCACGAGCGACGAGGAGCACGCCGTGTCGACGGTGACCGCCGGGCCCTCCAGACCGAAGGTGTACGACACCCGGCCGGACAGCACGCTCGCCGTCAGGCCGGTGGTGGCGTGGCCCTCCATGTCCTCGTCCGAGTTCATCACCACGCCGACGTAGTCGACGCCCGCCGTGCCGACGAACACGCCGGTGCGGGTGCCGCGCAGGCCCGCCGGGTCGATGCCCGCCCGCTCGAAGGCCTCCCAGGACGTCTCCAGCAGCAGGCGCTGCTGCGGGTCCATCGCGAGGGCCTCGCGCGGCGAGATCCCGAAGAAGCCCGCGTCGAACTCGCCGGCCGCGACGAACCCGCCCTCGATCGCGGCGCTGCTGCCGCTGCCCTCGCCGAGCAGCGCCGCGATGTCCCAGCCGCGGTCGGCGGGGAACCCGGTGATGCCGTCCTGCCCGTCCGCGACCAGCCGCCAGAGCTCCTCGGGGGTGGTCACCCCGCCCGGCAGGCGGCACGCCATGCCGACGATCGCGATCGGCTCGTGCCGGCCCGACTCGGCCTCCAGCAGTCGTTGGCGTGTCTGGTGCAGGTCGGCCGTGACCCACTTGAGGTAGTCAACGAGCTTGCTGTCGTTCGACATGGGGGGTTGTGAACTGCTGAGGAGTGAGGTCGTTTCGGTGCCCATTGGTGTCCTTGAGTTTGTTTTCGATCACGGCTTGTTGGATCGATGAGGTGGCTGTCGGTGGTATGTGCGAGGGTGGCGCTGGCTGGGAGGGAGGGATGGTGTGACCGGGTCAAGGAAGGAGCTGCGGCGGATCGACGTGCCGTTCGTTTCCCTTGGGCCGTCGGGCGTGTCGGTCCGTGACCGTCTCAAGGGACTCACGCCCCGGGATGAGGAGGTGCTGCGGCTGGTCGGCGGGCATATGGGCGCGCTGGCGTCGAAGGACCTGAAGGCGCGCTGCGCGCACGGCCTGGAGCACGGCAACGAGACGTGGGCCGCCCGCAAACGCGACCTGACCGCGGAATCGTCGTCGCGCTGGGCCGGGAGCGTCACCAAGGCCACGCACGACCAGTGGGCGCTGTCGCGCCGCGGGCAGGCCGCCTACCTGGACTCCTTGGACGCCGGCATCCGGATGCTGCGCCACCGCCTGTCGTTGCCGGTCGGGGAGAAGGGCACCGGGCGCGCGCCCGGTGGCTACCGCTCCAGGCACGAGTGGTTCGTCAAGTCCCGTCGGCTCGCGGCGCTGGAGGAACGGCACGCGGCTGCCCGGGCCGATGGCGAGGCCGGTCGCGTGCGTGTGGTACGCGGTGGCGGAAGGTTGCTGAACACCCGGCACCATCTGGCCGCCGCCGCTCTCACCGAAGCCGAGTGGCGGGCGCGGTGGGAGAGCGCGCGGTGGTTCCTCGCCGCCGACGGCGAGTCCGGGAAACGGTTCGGGAACGAGACGATCCGTGTCACCCCGCCGGGTGAGGTGTCGATCAAACTGCCCGCCCCGCTCGCGGACCTGGCGAACGCCCGCAACGGCCGCTACGTCCTGGCCGCGAAGGTAGCGTTCGCGCACCGGGGCGCCGAGTGGGCCGACCGGATCGAAGGCAACCGCGCCGTGGCCTACCGCATCCACCTGGACGTGGAACGCGGGCGCTGGTACCTGGACGCCTCCTGGACCCGCCCCGTCGTCAAGACCATGCCGCTGGCCACGGCCCGTGCGGCCGGGATGGTCGGAGTGGACACCAACGCCGACCACTTCGCCTGCTGGCAGTTGGACATCCACGGCAACCCGGTCGGCGAACCCCACCGGTTCCCCTACGACCTGACCGGCACCGCCACCCACCGCGACGCCCAGATCCGCCACGCCATCAGCCGGCTGCTGCACTGGGCCAAGCGGACCGGTGTCACCGCGATCGGCCTGGAGAACCTGGACTTCACCGCCGAGACCACCCGCGAGAAACACGGCCGCCGCAAGCGGTTCCGCCAGCTGCTCTCCGGCATCCCCACCGGCAGACTCCGCGCCCGGCTCGTCTCCATGGCCGCCGAGCTGGACCTGGTCATCGTCGCCGTGGACCCCGCCTACACCTCCCGGTGGGGCGCACAGCACTGGCAGAAGCCCCTCGCGACACCCACCCGCACAACCACCCGGCACGATGCCGCGAGCATCGCAATCGGGCGACGCGCCCTCGGACACCCGATCCGGCGACGGACGGCGCCGCCCCACGACGACCGGAGTGATCGTCGTGGGCATCGGACCGTCCAGGCCGGACCAGGCGTTCGGGGGCGTGAGGAAACCCGCCGCCCCGTCACGGACCGTGTACACGATGCACGTACCCGAACGGGGACCACGAGAACGCGGGCGACCAGTCGGGCATCCAAAACCGTTCGGGATGCCCGCAGTGATCAGACCTGGGTCCAAGACTCACTCCTGCTCACTTGATTGGAACGGTGGTGCCTTCCTGTTATGAGGCGGGGTCGGTCAGCGGTCGCTCAGACGGCCGAGCTCGTTGTCGATGAAGGCCAGGACCTCGTCCGCGCTCGCTGCTTCGAGCCGCTCCGCAATGGCGTCCTCGGCATTCTGCGCGTCCTGGTTTCGCAATTTCTCCAGCATTCGGCGCAGCCGGAGGGAAACCGCGTTGCGGGTCGCCTCGTCGGTGTCCGCGTCCGCCAGGGCCGCGTCCAGGCGGTCGAGTTGGCCGAACAGCGCGGCGCCGTCCGCCGCGTCCTGCTCGTCGAGGAGCACGCCGAGCAGGTGTGCGCCGAGGACGGCGGAGGTCGGGTGGTCGAAGACCAGGGTCGCGGGCAGGCGCAGGCCGGTGACGGCGGTCAGGCGGTTGCGCAGTTCGAGTGCCGTGAGGGAGTCGATGCCGAGGTCGTGGAAGTCGCGGTCGGCGGCGACGGCCTGCGGCGAGGCGTGGCCGAGGACGCCGGCGGCCTCGCTGCGGACCAGGTCGACGACGTGGCGCAGGCGGTCGGCCTCGCGCAGCTCGGTGAGGCGGGCGGCGAGCGCGGCCACCGCGCCGGTGCGGCCGCCGGAGGACTCCGCCGTGCGGCGGGCGCCGCGGACGAGGCCGCGCAGCAGTGCGGGCACGGTGCCGGGCATCCGGGCCGGGCCGGTGGCGCGGCCGATGGGGACGAGGTAGGGCTCGTCGGTTCCCATGGCGGCGTCGAGCAGGGCGAGGCCCTGTTCCTCCGTGAGGGGCGGGACTCCGGTGGCGCGGATGCGGTGCAGGTCGGCCTCGGTGAGCGTGCCCGTCATGCCGGCCGTCGGCACCCAGGCGCCCCAGCCCAGGGACTGGGCGGGCAGGCCGTTCTGGCGGCGCCAGACGGCAAGCGCGTCGAGGTAGACGTTGGCTGCCGCGTAGTTGCCCTGGCCGGCGCTGCCCATGACGCCCGAGATGGAGGAGAACAGGACGAAGGCCTTGAGGTCCTGGTCCTTGGTCAGCTCGTGAAGGTTCCACGCGGCATCGACCTTGGGACGGAGGACGGTCGACAGGCGCTCGGGGGTCAGCGCGGTGACGATGCCGTCGTCCAGCACACCTGCCGCGTGCACGACACCCGTGATCGTCCGACCGTCCAGGGCCTTCGCAAGCGCCTCGCGGTCGGCCGCGTCACAGGCCACGACCTCGGCACGGGCACCCAGCTCCGCCAGCTCCTCCACCAACTCGGACGCGCCACCACGGCGGCTCAGCAACAGCAGGTCGCGGACGCCGTGTTCGGTGACGAGATGCCGGGCGACGAGACGACCGAGGCCGCCGGTGCCACCCGTGATCACCACGGTGCCCGTGCCCCAGCCCGTCGAGGGTTCACCGGGAGCCACCCGGGCCAGGCGTCCCACTCGGACGGCTCCGGCACGCGCGGTGAACTGGAAGTCGCCGCCGTCCACTTGGGCGCAGAGGCCGGGCAGCGCCGCCTCGACGTCCGACGCACGCTCGACGTCGAGCAGGGCGAACCGGCCCGGGTTCTCCGCCTCGGCCGCCCGGACGAGACCCCAGACCGCGCCGCCGACGAGGTCCGCGACCTCGCCGCCCGGCACCGCGCCACGGGTGACGAACACCAGGCGGGCGTCGGCGAAGCGCGGCTCGGCCAGCCACTCCTGCAGCAGGCCCAGCGCCCACGCCGTCACCTCGTGGACCTGCTCGGGCGTCGAACCGCCCGCCACCGGCAAGAGCACGACCTCCGGCACCTCTCCCGTCACGTCGGCGAGCGACGGCACGTCCTCGCCCAGCGTGACGGCCTGCACGGGCGCGGTGGCACGCGCCGGGACGTCCACCCAGTCGAGCCGCAGCAGCGCCCCGGCCAGGTCGGCCCGCTCGGCCACGGCGGCCGGCTCGCCCAGAGCCAGCGACCCGGCCGACAGCACGGGACCGCCCGCCGCGTCCGCGACCTCCACGGACACCGCGTCCTCGCCCGCCCTCGCGACCCGCAGCCGCACGACGGCCGCGCCGGTCGCGAGCAGCGCCACGTCGCGCCAGTCCGTGGGCACCAGCCGCGCGTCGTCGTCCGCCCCGGTGAGGGCGGCGATCTGGACGGCCGCCTCCAGCAGCGCCGGATGCAGCCCGTACGGCGCCGCGTCCTCGGCCCGGCCCGGCAGGACGGCCTCCGCGAACACCTCGTCGCCCCGCCGCCACACCGCCTGCAGCGTGCGGAACGCCGGGCCGTGGTCCAGCGGGTCGTGACAGGACGCCGGATCCACGGCCACCGCGTCCGCCGGGGGCCACGTGGAGGCGTCGAAACCGGCTTCCCGCTCGCCCACGGCCAGCGCGCCGGTGGCGTGACAGGTCCACGGGCCGTCCACGGCCTCCGCCGGCCGGGCGTAGCAGCTCAGCGAACGCGTCCCGGCCTCGTCCGGCGCGCCGACCGCCAGCTGGACGACGACGGCGCCGTCCTCGGGCAGCACCAGCGGCTCGGCGAGCGTCAGCCGCTCGACCCGGTCGCAGGCCACCTGGTCGGCGGCCCGGACGGCCAGCTCCAGGAACCCCGTCGGCGGGAACACGGCCACGCCGCCCACCCGGTGGTCGCC
>NZ_JBHWGV010000186.1:0-11903 GCF_042732955.1 Kitasatospora sp. NPDC059747
CCGCCGCCTCCGCGCCGGCGCCCGCCCCCCCCCCCCCCCCCGCGGGGGGGGGGGGGGGGGGGGGGGGGCGGGGCCGCGGCGGGGCGGGGGGGGGGGGGGGGGGGGGCCGGCGGGGGGTGTGGTGTGGTTTGGCGGAGGGGGGTCGTCGGGTGGGGCGTCGTGCGGTTTGGCGGACGGGGGTGGTCGGGCTGTGGGTGGGGGTTGGGGCGGGGGAGTCGGTGGGCATGGCAAAGGCTCCCGGTGGGGGCCGGGAGCCTTTGGGCGGTGCGGTTCAGGACAGGGGGCGGAGGGAGGCTCCGTTGGGGGTGGGGGTGCCGTTGGGGGCTCCGTTGGGGGTGGCGGGGGTGTCGTCGTGGACCTCGACGTTCTCGCGGCGGAGTTCGTCGTGGATGACCTCCTCCGCCGTGTAGCGCTCGACGACGAGGCGGACCCGCTCGATCGGGGCGAGGTACTTGCGGACCACCGGGCGCTCCTCGCGCAGGGTGACCTCCTCCACCGCCTCGGCGATCTCCTTCTCGGTGAGGGCCGCCCGCTCGGCGTCGCCCACCGGCATCCGCTCCACCCGGACGCGTTCGCGGACCACCGGGACCCGGCGCTCGACCTGCTCGCTCGTCACGTACTTGCGCAGCTTCGCCGTGCCCAGCACGTGCCACTCGGTGGTGATGTCCAGCCGCTCCTCGCGGCAGGTGATCTCGACCGGGCCGCTGGGGGCGGACGGGGCCTCGGTCGCCGGGGCGGCCTGCGGCTTGGGCTGGACGGCGGGCTGGGCGACGGGGGGTTGGGCGGTCGTGGTCGCGGCCGCCATCGGGGCGGCTGTCGGCGCGGGGGTGCTGAGGGTCCGCACGTGGGCCTCCGTGGCGGTCGTGGTGGGAGCGGTGGTGAGGGTGGTCGTGGTCATGGGGGCGACGGTCGTCGTGGTGGCGGCCGCGGTGGTGCCGAAGTCGAGGTCGGGCTGCGGCGGTCCGGCGTCGCCGTTCACCGGCCGGCCGTTCACCGGGGTGTCGAGGCCGTAGTAGCGGTAGAGCTGGAGCTCCTGGGCCGGCGACAGGTGCTGGCCGACGCCGAAGTCCGGCGAGTCCTTGACCAGCGACTTGTCGTACGGCACGCGGAGCTCGTCGCCGGAGAACTCGCTCGTGGTGAGCGGGACGAAGGCGTCCCGGCCGAAGATGCCGGTGCGGACGGCGGCCCACTCGGGCTGGCCGGTGGCGTCGTCCAGGTACACCTCGTCGACCGTGCCGATCTTGTCTCCGTTGCGGTCGACCGCCTTGTGGCCGATGAGGTCGCGGGGGTCGATATCGGTTTGCACTCTTTCCTCCAGTGCGCTGCGCCTGCGGAACTCCCGCAGGACGGCGGCCGGAGCAGCCGTGCCGTCCGCCACTTCACACCAAAAGCCATCAACCGGACGGCCGCGAGCGGGGTGCGTCCGGACGGGCTGCGGGGTGGGCCGTTCGGGGGACGCGCGTAGACCCCGGGTGACCGGACACACCCGTGATCGAACGGGCTCCCGCTGGTACCCTGGGCCGCGACCGCCGAGCCCGCTCGGGAGAGTCCCCGAAGGCGAAAGCCGCTGGCCGGGGCGCCGAAGGAGCAACTCCTCCCCGGAATCTCTCAGGCATCCGTACCGTGTGGGATAGGTCACTCTGGAAAGCAGGGCAGGACCGCCGGCGAGGGAGCCGACGGCCACCACCCTCACCGACGGTGCAAGCCGGCGGAGCGCCCACAGCGCGCCGCGCGGGCGAAGCTCTCAGGTCCCGATGACAGAGGGGGAGGCCTGTCGGGTCCGCCCGCCACCAGGCCCACCCGCTGTCCGCAGCGGTGCAGGCCGACCGGCGTGCGTACCCCCGCCGGTCCGTGACCAGGAGGCCTCGACCACCATGAACGCCCAGTCGAACGCGGGACGCCCGAGCGGCGCCGTCACCCTCACCGAGCTCGAGCAGGCCAGCCCCTTCGAGAACCGCCACATCGGCCCCGACGCCGCCGCGCAGGAGAAGATGCTGGCGCAGGTCGGCTACGGCTCGCTGGACGAGCTCGCCGCCACCGCCGTGCCCGAGGCGATCCGTTCCATCACGGGTCTGGACCTGCCCGCCGGCCGCAGCGAGGCCCAGGTCCTCGCGGAGCTGCGCGAACTGGCCGGCCGCAACCAGGTGCTCCAGCCGATGATCGGCCTGGGCTACTACGGCACCTTCACCCCGCCGGTGATCCTGCGCAACGTCCTGGAGAACCCGGCCTGGTACACCGCGTACACCCCGTACCAGCCGGAGATCTCCCAGGGCCGCCTGGAGGCGCTGCTCAACTTCCAGACCCTGGTCTCCGACCTGACCGGCCTGCCCACCTCGGGCTCCTCGCTGCTCGACGAGTCCACCGCCGCCGCCGAGGCGATGGCGCTGGCCCGCCGCGTCACCAAGGTCAAGGGCGGCGTGTTCCTCGTCGACGCCGAAACCCTGCCGCAGACCGTCGCGGTGATCAACACCCGCGCCGTGCCCACCGGTGTCGAGGTCGTCGTGGCGGACCTCTCCGAGGGCATCCCGGCCGAGATCGCCGAGCGCGGCGTCTTCGGCGTGCTGCTCCAGTACCCGGGTGCCACCGGTGTCGTGCGCGACCTCGCCCCCGTCATCGAGCAGGCCCACGGCCTCGGCGCGATCGTCGCGGTCGCCGCCGACCTGCTGGCGCTGACCCTGCTCAAGTCGCCCGGCGCGCTCGGCGCCGACATCGCCTGCGGCACCTCGCAGCGCTTCGGCGTGCCGATGGGCTTCGGCGGCCCGCACGCCGGCTACCTGTCGGTGCGCGCCGAGTACGCCCGCTCGCTGCCCGGCCGCCTGGTCGGCGTCTCCGTCGACTCGGACGGCAACCGCGCCTACCGCCTGGCGCTGCAGACCCGCGAGCAGCACATCCGCCGCGAGAAGGCCACCAGCAACATCTGCACCGCCCAGGTGCTGCTCGCCGTCATGGCCTCGATGTACGCCGTCTACCACGGCCCGGACGGCCTGGCCGACATCGCCCGCCGCACCCACCGCTACGCCGCCGCCCTCGCCGAGGGCCTGCGGGCCGGCGGCGTCGAGCTGCTGCACGGCGAGTTCTTCGACACCGTCACCGCCGTCGTCCCGGGCCGCGCCGCCGAGATCGCCGCCGCCGCCCGCGCCAACGGCATCAACGTGTACCAGGACGGCGAGGACCGGATCTCGGTCTCCACCGACGAGACCACCACCCGTGAGCACCTGGCCGGCGTCTGGGCCGCGTTCGGCGTGCCCGCCGTCGAGGCCGCCGAGACCGCCGAGGCGCTGCCCGCCGCGCTGCTGCGCGAGGACGAGTACCTCACCCACCCGGTCTTCCACAGCCACCGCTCGGAGACCGCCATGCTGCGCTACCTGCGCCGCCTGTCGGACCGGGACTACGCGCTGGACCGCGGCATGATCCCGCTGGGCTCCTGCACCATGAAGCTCAACGCGACCACCGAGATGGAGCCGGTGACCTGGCCGGAGTTCGGCCAGCTGCACCCGTTCGCGCCGATCGACCAGGCCCAGGGCTTCCTGACCCTGATCCGCCAGCTGGAGCAGCAGCTGGTCGAGGTCACCGGCTACGACGCCGTCTCGATCCAGCCGAACGCCGGTTCGCAGGGCGAGCTGGCCGGCCTGCTGGCCGTCCGCGCCTACCACCACGCCAACGGCGACACCCAGCGCGACGTCTGCCTGATCCCGTCCTCCGCGCACGGCACCAACGCGGCCTCCGCCGTGATGGCCGGCATGCGGGTCGTCGTGGTGAAGACCCTCGTCGACGGCGACGTGGACGTCGAGGACCTGAAGGCCAAGATCGAGAAGCACCGCGACAGCCTGTCGGTGCTGATGGTCACCTACCCGTCCACCCACGGCGTCTACGAGACCGAGATCACCCAGATCTGCGCCCTGGTGCACGAGGCCGGCGGCCAGGTGTACGTGGACGGCGCCAACCTGAACGCCCTGGTCGGCCTCGCCAAGCCGGGCAAGTTCGGCGCGGACGTCTCGCACCTGAACCTGCACAAGACCTTCTGCATCCCGCACGGCGGTGGCGGCCCGGGCGTCGGCCCGGTCGCGGTGCGCGCCCACCTGGCGCCGTACCTGCCGAACCACCCGCTGCAGGAGGAGGCCGGCCCGGCCACCGGTGTCGGCCCGATCTCGGCGGCGCCGTGGGGCTCGGCCGCGATCCTGCCGATCTCCTGGGCGTACGTCCGCCTGATGGGCGGCGAGGGCCTCAAGCACGCGACCCAGGTCGCCGTGCTGAACGCCAACTACATCGCCAAGCGCCTGGCCCCGCACTTCCCGGTGCTCTACACCGGGCCGGGCGGGCTGGTCGCGCACGAGTGCATCATCGACCTGCGTCCGCTCACCAAGGAGACGGGCGTGACGGTGGACGACATCGCCAAGCGCCTGATCGACTACGGCTTCCACGCGCCGACGATGTCGTTCCCGGTGGCCGGCACGCTGATGATCGAGCCGACCGAGTCGGAGGACCTGCACGAGATCGACCGGTTCTGCGACACGATGATCGCGATCCGCGCCGAGATCGACAAGGTCGGCTCGGGCGAGTGGGCGGCCGACGACAACCCGCTGTGCAACGCCCCGCACATCGCCGCCACCCTGGCCGGCGACTGGGCGCACGGCTACTCGCGGCAGGAGGCCGTCTTCCCGGCGGGCGTGAACCCGGCGGACAAGTACTGGCCGCCGGTCAGCCGGATCGACGGCGCGTACGGCGACCGCAACCTGGTCTGCTCGTGCCCGCCGCTTGACGAGTACGGCGTCTGAGCCGGATCCGGCAGGCGTGAGTGGCAGGGCCCCGGCGGTGCGTTCGCCGGGGCCCTGCCCCGTTCTCGTGGACTGCCCCCGCTGATGGTGCGTGCGTACGGTCGGACCGCGGGTCAGGCCGCGGGTCGGACTGCGGGTCAGGCCGCGTGGGCGACCGGGCGGCGCGGTGCGATCACCCGGCCGTCGGGCAGCAGCTCTCCGGTGTCCTCGAACATGAGGACGCCGTTGCAGAGCAGGCTCCAGCCCTGCTCCGGGTGGCAGGCCACCGGGACGGCAGCCTCGCGGTCCTCGGACTCGGCCGACGGGCACTCAGGACGGTGCTGGCACATGCGTACCCTCGCTTCGCTCTGCGATCCTCCCCGTGGGGCGGCCGCCGACGGCGAGCCGTCGGGAACCGCCGCGCAGTCGGATCCTGTCCGCGCGCCGACCAGGTGTTGAGCGGCGCTCAAGTGGGTAGGACAGGTGGTCCTTCCACGCTGGTTCCCAGTGTCGGCATCTGCGGACGTGCGCGCAGCGATTTGGTGACATGCGCCACAACTCCCGCGCAGAGATCACCCGTTCAGGTGGGGCTGGTGGCGAAATACGCACAGACGGGTCAGGCGCAAGGTGACCCATCAGGGCCATGGACGGTGACCCGTCCGGGTGGGTGAGAGGTCCGGAGAGCCCTGGGGTCGGGGGTGTCGCCAGGGGTGTCCGGGTCAGGAGGTGCCGAGGAGCAGCGGCTTGGCGAGGGGGGCGCGTGCGAGCAGCGGGAGGAGCTCGGCGGCCGGGTACGCGCGGTGCGCGGTGACGCCGAGCGGGGCCGGGGCGAGCGGGATCAGGAGGTCGGCGGCCGGGCCGGTGTCGGGGCTGTGCAGCCACAGCGCCGTCGCGTACTGGCCGGGGAAGGTCAGCAGGCGGGGCTGGTGGCGCACCCGGGAGCCCTGCGCGAGCTGCCAGGCCTGGCGCAGCGCCCGGACCGTGGAGTCCAGGTAGGGGCCGGCGGTGAAGTGGGAGAAGGTGTGGCCCTCGATGTCCAGCACCACTTCGGCGGCGGCGGCCACGTCGGCGCCGTCCTTGATCAGGAAGCGCCAGCCCGTCCGGCGGGCGGCGGTGAGCTCGGGGTGCGGGCCGTCCAGGACGTGGACGGCGAGCGGGTGGGCGGGCAGCAGGGGGCCGGCCGGATGACGCAGCGCTGCGGCGGCGGGCTGGCGCAGCGCGGTCTCCGAGTCGAGTGCGGCGAGGACCGCGCGCAGGGCGCTCGGTGGGGGTTGCGGGGTCTGCAGTGTCATGGCGAGGTCGCCTCTCCGTGTGAGATCGGCGTGCGAGTGCGGCATACCGGCGTGGCGCGGTGTGTCAACGGTGACGGGACCTGGCCGTGTCCGGTTGTGCAGGATCGCGGAGCCGGCGCGGTCGCCGCCCTCGACGAGGGCCTCGGGGCGGGGAGCGGACCGGCCGGAGCGCAGTGCGAATTCTATCGAACAGGTGCGCAGGGTGACCTGTTTATCACAGGCGGTGGCGCCGGGCAAGTCGGCAGATACTCTGAATAGTCGTCAGTTTCCTTGCATTGCAAGCCAGTACACGCCTTCGGGTATCGATCTTCCGGGCGGGCATGATGTCTGGCACGGTCGGTCGGCCGGTGGCTCAGGAGGAGGGGACCATGGGCGAGAAGGTCGTGGCGACGCGTGCGGATCTGGCGGACCGGCAGCTGTACCGACGAAAGCTCCAGGCCTGCCTCGACGCGCTCGGGCGGATGCTGCAGGAGGACCGCTTCGACCGCCCGCGCGCGGTGATGGGCGTGGAGATCGAGCTCAACCTGGCCGACGAGCAGGGCCTGCCGGTGATGCGCAACGCGCAGGTGCTGAGCTCGATCGGCTCCAGCGACTTCCAGACCGAGCTCGGCCGGTTCAACATCGAGGTGAACATCGCGCCGCACCGGCTGGGCGGGCACGTCTTCGAGGAACTGCGCGAGGAGATCGACACCGGGCTGCGCTACGCCGACCGGCGGGCGGCCGAGGCCGGCGCGCGGATCGTCATGGTGGGCATCCTGCCGACGCTGGAGCACGACCACACCGGGCTGGACGCGATGTCCCACAACCAGCGGTACAGCCTGCTGAGCGACCAGATCCTGGCCGCCCGCGGCGAGGACATCTCGCTGGACATCGAGGGCGTCGAGCGCCTCCAGCTGGAGTCGATCACCATGGTCGCGGAGGCGGCGGCGACCTCGCTCCAGCTGCACCTCCAGGTGACGCCGCAGCGGTTCTCCTCGGTGTGGAACGCGGCGCAGGCGATCTGCGGGCCGCAGCTCGCGCTGGGCGCCAACTCGCCGTTCCTGTTCGGGCGGGAGCTGTGGCGCGAGACCAGGCCGGTGCTGTTCCAGCAGGCCTGCGACACCCGTACGGCGGAGCTCAAGGCGCAGGGCGTACGCCCGATCACGTGGTTCGGCGAGCGCTGGGTGGACTCGGCGTACGACCTGTTCGAGGAGAACCTGCGCTACTTCCCGGCGCTGCTGCCGATCTGCGACGACGAGGACCCGCTGAAGGTGCTGGCCTCCGGCGGCGCGCCCCGGCTGGCGGAGATGCGGCTGCACAACGGGACGATCTACCGGTGGAACCGGCCGGTGTACGACGTGAGCGGCGGGGTGCCGCACCTGCGGGTGGAGAACCGGGCGCTGCCGGCCGGGCCGACGGTCGCCGACACCCTGGCCAACGCGGCCTTCTACTACGGGGTGGTGCGGGTGCTGGCCGAGCAGTCGCGGCCGGTGTGGACCAGGCTGCCGTTCGACCGGGCGGACGAGAACTTCCGGCAGGCGGCGCGGTACGGCGTCGACGCCGTCTTCCAGTGGCCGCGCTCGGGCCGGGCGGGGCGCGGCGGCGGGCTGACCACGGTGTCCGCCGTCGACCTGGTGCTCGGCGAGCTGCTGCCGATGGCCTACCAGGGCCTGGACGCGTGGGGCGTGGAGCCGGCCGACCGGGACCGCTACCTCGGGATCATCGAGCAGCGCTGCCTGCGGCGGACCAACGGCGCGGCCTGGCAGAGCGCGACCTTCCACCGGCTGCGGGAGCGGTACGGGATGGACCGGCCGGCGGCGCTCGCGGCGATGACCCGGCGGTACATCGAGCACATGCGGGGCGGCGAGCCGGTGCACACCTGGCCGGTGGGGTAACGCCGTGGCCGGGGGTCGCAACGCGGTGGGGTAGCGCCGTGGCCGGGGGTCGCAACGCGGTGGACCCGTCCGGCCACGGCACCAGTGCCCGCCGGCCGGATCGCGCGGCCGCTGTGTCAGGATGATCGCCCCGGTGGTCGGCCGACGGCCGGAGGCCTGATCGCCGCACTGGAGCCCGCCCGTGACCACCGTCCCGACCGAACCGGAGACCGCCCGGCCCACGCGCCGGCTGCTCGGTGCCGAGCTGCTGATCGTCCTCGGGCTGTCGCTCGGGGCCAGCGGCATCAGCGCGGTCATCGACTTCGCGGGCTCGCTCACCGCGCCGCTCTCGCTCGGCCAGCAGGTCGCGACCCTGAACGGCTCGCGGGCGCCCGGGCGGCCGTGGCTCGACCTGACCTGGCAGCTCTACTACATCGGGCGCGGGCTGATGCCCGTCGTCCTGGTCGGCTACCTGCTGGTGCGCGAGGGCGCGGCGCTGCGCGTGCTCGGCTTCGACCTGCGGCAGAAGCTGCGCGACCTCGGGCGGGGCGCGGGCGTCGCCGCCGCGATCGGCGGGTCCGGGCTGCTGCTGTACCTGGCGTCCCAGGCGGCCGGGTACAACCTGACGGTGGCGCCGTCGGGGCTGCCGGACGTGTGGTGGCGGGTGCCGGTGCTCGTCCTGTCCGCGTGGCAGAACGCGATCCTGGAGGAGGTCGTCGTCCTCGGCTACCTGCTGCGCCGGCTCGGGCAGTTGGGGTGGTCGTGGCCGGCGGCGCTGGTCGCGAGTTCGGTGCTGCGCGGCTCGTACCACCTGTACCAGGGCGTCGGCGGGCTGGTCGGCAACATGGTCATGGGCGCGGTGTTCTGCCTGGCGTACCGGCGGTGGGGGCGGGTGATGCCGCTGGTGGTGGCGCACGCGCTGATCGACACGGTGGCCTTCGTCGGGTACGCGCTGCTCGCCGGGCACGTCAGCTGGCTGCCTACTCCTTGAGTCGGCTGCCCACCCCTTGAGCCTGCTGCCTACCCCTTGAGCGTCAGCTTGCTCTGGGACCTCGGCGGGCGGGCGAGGAGCCGGTCGACGTGGCGGCGTTCCAGGCCCTGGCCGGGGTCGATGGGCAGCAGGACGCGGTCGCGGCGCCACAGTGAATTGCGCACCAGGCGCTGGGGGATGACATCGTCCATCCACGCGAACGGGCGGCCTCCGGCGTAGCGCAGCAGTGGGGCCCACTTGCGGGACGAGAACAGTTGCATGAGGGGGACGCGCGGGTCGCCGGGCTGCGGGACGTAGCCGGTGAAGCGGACGAAGGGGAGCTCGGGCAGGCCGATCGCGGGGGAGATGTGGGTGTTGGCGTGCTCCTCCCAGGTGGTGGCCCACACGAGTTCGTACGTGTCGGCGAGTTCGCGCAGCCAGTCGCCGTGGCGGGCGGAGAGCAGGACCGAGTAGCCGAGCAGGGTGTGGGCGTCGAACCCGGCGTCCGGGTGCGGGCAGACCGGGTTGAGGACGCCGTCGACGTCCAGGAACAGCAGAGGCTTCGGCACCAGTGGCCCCCCAGGTGGTGGTGAATGACTCACCTGGTCGGACGAACCGCGTGCGCCGGTGGTTGCGCACCACCTGGCGGACGCAGGGCGCACGCGGGGCGCAGGGGGCGCTCGCGGAGCCGGGTGCGGGGGTCACCCGAGGTGGCCCCGGAGGAAGCTCAGGGTGCGGCGCCAGGCGGTGCGGGCCTGGAGGGCGTCGTAGGTGCCGAGCGGGTTCTCGTCGTTCATGAAGGCGTGTCCGGCCGGGTAGAAGTGGATCTCCGGGCGGATGTCGGTGGCCTCGCCGATGCGGGTGGCGGCCTCGTCGACGGCGGACATCGGGATCGAGCGGTCGTGCTCGCCGAAGTGGCCGAGGACGTGGGCGGTGAGGCCGCGGTAGTCGAAGTCCGGGTCGGGCGGGAGGCCGTAGAAGGGGACGGCGGCGGCCACCTTGTCGCCCGCGCGGGCGGCCAGCAGCAGCGCGAAGCCGCCGCCCATGCAGAAGCCGACCACACCGACCGCGTCGCCGACGACGCCGTCCAGGGCGAGCAGGTGGTCGACGGCGCCGGCGAGGTCCGTCACGGCGTGCTCGACGGGCAGCTCGCGCTTGAGGCGGGCGGCTTCGGCGCCGTCGTGGGTCGTCGCGCCGCCGTACAGGTCGGGCGCGAGGACGGTGAAGCCCTCGGCGGCGAAGCGGTCGGCCATCGTGGCGACGTGGGTGGTGAGGCCCCACCACTCCTGGACGAGGACGAGGCCGGGGCCGACGCCCTGGGGCGGGCGGGCCAGGTAGCCGTGCGCGGTGCGGCCGTTGCTCGGGAAGGTGAGGTTCTGCCGGGAGCCGCCCTGGTCTGGCATGGCTTCCTCTCGGTGGGTCGGGCCGCGTGCGGCGGTCGTCCTGCGGCGGTCGTCGGGTGGGGACCGTTGGGGGGCGTCGGTGGGGGTCGGGGTCAGCCCATTTCCTCCAGGGCGCGGCCCTTGGTCTCCTTGATGCAGAAGGCCACGAACGGGATGGAGAGCAGCGCGAAGGCCGCGTAGATCACGTACGTCGCCGAGAGGTTCCAGTCGGCGAGGTCCGGGAAGCTCACGGTGATGGCCCAGTTGGCGATCCACTGGGCGGAGGCGGCCACGGACAGGGCGAGGGCGCGGATCCGGTTGGGGAACATCTCGCCGAGCAGCACCCAGACCACCACGCCCCAGGAGAAGGCGAAGCAGAGCACGAAGACGTGCGCGGCGACCAGGGCGACGGTGGCGTGGGTGTTGTCGAGCGTCGCAGTGTCGCCGGTGCCGTGCCGGTAGGAGAACGCCCAGGCGGCGGTGGCGAGCGCGAGCGCCATGCCGATCGAGCCGGCGAGGGCGAGCGGCTTGCGGCCGATCCGGTCCACCAGCACCATCGCGATCACCGTGCCGATCACGTTGACGATCGAGGTGGAGAGGCTGATCAGCAGCGAGTTGGACTCGTTGATGCCGACCGACTGCCACAGGAGCGACGAGTAGTAGAAGATCACGTTGATGCCGACGAACTGCTGGAACGCCGAGGCGCCGATGCCCACCCAGACGATCGGCAGGAGGCCGAAGCGGCCGCCGAGCAGGTCCCTCAGGCGCGGCTTGTGCGCGGACTCCAGCACCGCGCGGATCTCGGCGACCCGGGCGTCCAGGTCGACGTCCTCGCCCTCGACCTCCTTGAGCACCTTGCGGGCCTGCGCCTCGCGGTGGTCGGCGATCAGGAAGCGCGGCGACTCGGGGATGGCGAGCGCCATCAGGCCGTACACCAGCGCCGGGATGGTCTCGACGCCGAGCATCCACTGCCAGGCCTGGACGCCGCCGAGGTGGCCGGTGGACTCGCCGCCGGCGGCCTGGTTGAGCGCCCAGTTCGCCAGCTGGGAGACGGTGATGCCGAGCACGATCGCCATCTGCTGGAACGACGCGAGCCGGCCGCGGTACGCGGTGGGGGCGACCTCGGCGATGTAGGTGGGGGCGATGACGGAGGCGATGCCGATCGCGACGCCGCCGACCACGCGCCAGGTGGCGAGCACCTGGATGCTCGGCGGGAACATCGAGCCGAGGCCGCTGATCGCGAAGAGCGTCGCCGCCAGCAGCATCGTGCGCACCCGGCCGAGGTGGTCGGCGAGCCGGCCGGCGGCCACCGCGCCGGCGGCCGAGCCGAGCAGCGCGATGGCCACGACGAACGCCGTCTCGCCGTTGCCCACCCCGAAGTGCTTCTGGATGCCGGTGACCGCGCCGTTGATCACGGCGCTGTCGTAGCCGAACAGGAAGCCGCCCATCGCCGCGGCCGCGGAGATGAACACGACGTGTCCGAGGTGGGCCTCTCCGGCGGTGGACCGGGTGTTGGTTGTGGACACGCGCGCTCCCCGAGGTGGACGGGCCCCCCCCGCCGGGGCGGCGGGCGGCCGGGGCCCCCCGCGCCCCCCGGCCGGCGGGGGGGCGGGGGGGGTGAAACAAAACCACCACCCCCCACCCCACACACA
>NZ_JBHWGV010000187.1:0-11872 GCF_042732955.1 Kitasatospora sp. NPDC059747
CCGTTGATCACCCGTCGATGACTGGCCCACCGGCCGCCCTGCCGCCCGTTCGCCGGCAGGTGCGGCTTCAGCCGGTCCCACTCGTCCTTGCTCAGATCTCCCCGCCCCATGACCAGTACAACGAGCCGATCATGCGACGGTCACAAGATCCGCCGTACAGAACCTAGGCCGCCCTCGGCCGCCCGCCACATCCAAATTCCCGCGATCGTCGCACCCAAGCGTCGTGCGCCGGACCAGGGCGAACCCCGGTCCGGCGCACGACGTGTCACAGCTAGCTCACCACCGGTGCCACTTCACCTGGACCCCCTGGTAGACAACGAGGTTGCCGTCGTCCTGGATCTTCAGGTACGCACCGGGGCTGCCGCTGGTGGAGGTCGTCCAGAGCATGGCCCCGCCCGTGCCGTAGAGCACGAGGTTGCCGTCGGTCTGCATGGCGAGGTGGTCGCCGCGGCCGACCGTGTCCCAGGTCTGGGCCACGCCTCCGCCCGGGGCGTACATCACCAGGTTGCCGTCGGTCTGCATGGCCAGCCGGTACCCGCCCGGCGCGGTGATGGACTCGCCGCGGTAGAGGGTCTCCCCGGCGGCCAGAACCGCGTCAGGGCCCTGGGCGAGGCCGAGATCCTTCCACGGGTAGGAGTCCTTGCCCGGCGTGTCGCTGGTGCCGGGCGCGACGTGCTGGGTCCACCACTGGGCGAGCCAGTTGTGCCCATTGAAGAACACCGTCCGGTCGGACGCGGCCTGGTCGGGCGTGTAGACGGCGCTGGCGTCCCAGTCCTTGGCACGGGGTGCCCGGGGGCTGTCGTTGAGGTACCACAGCTGGTTGGTGTTGCCGGTGTCGCAGCCGGCGACGAGCGGCTGGGCCATGGCGCCCTCGTACGTCAGGCAGTGCGTGCCCTGCTGGTTGTGCAGGTACACCGTGCCAGTGCCGTCCGGTCCCGGCGCGACCCACCAGCGCTGGCTGGAGCCACCGTTGACGCCCCTCGCGTACACCTTCCAGGTCGCCGGGTCCAGGTCGAGGGCGGCGTTGTCGGAGTTGGCCCGCAGCAGGAGCCAACCGCTCCGGTCGTCGACGCTCGCCGCCGTCCAGTCCCAGGCGTGGCCGTCGTCGGCGAACGGCCAGGTCTCGGCCGTGCCCGCGTTGGAGCCGGTCAGCAGCGCGCCGTTGGCGGCGGCGGACTGGATCCGGTAGCTGTTTCCGGCGCTCAGGGCGACGCTCGGCTTCCCGGCGAACATCGGCCCGCTCTGCGGCGGGTCCGGCACGGGCAGCACGCAGGTCCCGGCCGCGGCGGCCGGGGCCACCGTGCCGACGCCCCGCCGGTTGTCACTGGTCAGGCCGTAGGTCTGGCCGCCCTGGGTGAGGGTGAAGTCGACCGGTCCGGTGATCGGCAGGTAGTACTTCAGCGGGATATCCCTGGACGCGCCGCTCGGCAGATCCTCGCACGCGCCGAGACGGATCGTGACGCGGTGGAAGTCGCCCTTCAGGCCGCCGACGTTGCTGCCGGTGTGCCCGGGCGCGACGTTCTTGATCTCCTTCCAGTTGCCGTCCTTGACCAGCGCGGGCGCGGAGGTCGGGATGTCGAAGGCGATCTGCGCGTCGCCGCGCAGCGTCACACCGCTGTTGTTGGTGATCCGCAGGGTCGGCTGGAGCGGCCACAGGTCCTTGACGGCCGTCGGGAAGGCGACCAGCTCGGCCTTCACGTCGGCCACCTGGGAGGGCAGCGTCACGCTCGAACCGGCCGCCCGGGAGTTGCCGTAGGCACCCTGGCCGCGCAGCTTCGAGTCGAGCAGGCTGGTCATGGTGTAGCCCGTCCCGCACTCGCCCTGGGCGGGGCAGGCGTAGTCGCCCGCCAGCTCCCAGATCATCACGCCGCCCGCGCCCTTGGCGGACACGTAGTCGGCGACGGCGCCCACGCCCTGCTCGTCCTCGGTGGAGATGAACGTCTTCGTGGTGTCGTTCCACAGCCACGAGGACTTGAGGGTGTCGTCCCACTGCCGGGTGTAGCCGGTGGAGACGCTCTGGCCGCCGAGGCCGTAGGCGGGCAGGTAGGAGGGCGTGATGCCGCGTTCGAGGTTCTTGGCGTGCCACATCGGGTTCGACCCCGCGCCGAGCTCGCTGCCGTCCGGGTTGGTGTCGTGCCACAGGTTGTCGACGCCCGTCGCGCCCGCGCCGCAGGGCGAGGTCCCTCCTTGCTGACCGGTGCCGGCGGGGCACTTCGTCTGGTCGGGCATCGACGCCGTGCCCCACAGGCCGTTGCCGACTCCGCCAGTCACTCCGCTCCAGCCGCGGGTGTAGTACGGCACGCCGAGGTTGATCCGCCCGGCTTGCAGGGCGCCGCGGTAGTAGTGGTACGCCCAGTCCGTGTTGAAGTAGCCCTCCGCACGGTACTCGGGGTTCTTCGCCGTGTCGTAGATGCCGGCCGCGGCCAGCTCGCTGTCCCGGCCGTCGTCGTACAGCGGCGCGTTCGGGCCGACGTTGTTGTTCCAGCTGCCGTGCAGGTCGTAGGACATGACGTTCGCGAAGTCCAGGTACTGGAGGGCGGCGAAGTTCTCCATGCCGCGCACCATGTAGCCGGAGCCGGAGCCGGCCGTCGTCAGGAGGTAGTACCGGCCGTCGGCCGTCGCCGCGCGGTCGAGCTTCTCGCGGATCGTCTTCATCAGCGCCGTGTAGCCCGCCGACAGGCCCGGGCGGCGGCTGTCCGACACCGGACGGTCGCTCGGGTTGCCGGCCTGCGGGAGGGCGGTCGGGTACTCGTAGTCGATGTCCACGCCGTCGAAGGAGTACTGGCGCAGGAAGTCCACGACGGAGTCGGCGAAGGTGTCGATCCGGTCCTGGGCGACGCTGCCGTCGCCGTTGACGGTGAGGGCGTAGAAGCCGCTGGACTGCGCCCAACCGCCCACGGAGATCAGGGTCTTGACGCGCGGGTGCTGCCGCTTGTAGCGGGTGAGGAGGTTGAGCTCGCCTCGGTACGGGAGCGACTCGTCCATCTCCGCGCCCGGCACGCCCGGCCACGTCATGCCGACGTTCGGGTTGCTCGCGTCGGCGGGGTTCCCGACGGAGATGCGGTTTCCGTCGATCCAGGCGAAGGCGTAGTTGACGTGGGTGACCTGGCCCCACGGAATGCTGTTCGGGAGGTACATGTCCTGCCCGTTCTGCCCGGTGCGCCAGCTGCTTTGGTAGCCGACGACGCGACGGGGGTGGGCGGCACCCATGCGCTCGCGGCCCTGGTCGTCGTACGCGGTGCAGTACGGGGCCGAGACGCCCGCGGTCGGGGTCATGCCGTCGGGGCGGCAACTCGACTGGTCACCACCGGGGTTGGGGGCCCAGTGGTCGGCGGCGTCGGGGTCGGGCGGGGCGGTGGGGCCGTTGCGGGCTTGCACGGTTCGGTTGTTGATGGAGTTCAGCACGGTCACCATCGCGGCCATGGCGACCGCAGAATAGCCCAGATAGCTCTTCCGGTCCCGGATCGCACGAGAGATCTTGTCCCAGTCCTTGATCTCGGTGAACATTCGCGCCGCTCGCCAGACGTTCCCCGACCACATCGCGCTCCTGATGTTCTCCCGGACCAAGCGGTTACGGATCGATTCCGGGAACGCCACGACCAGGGTGGCCAGAGCACCCTTGAGCTCGTCGAGGCTTCGTAGGGACGCCGCGTTCAGAAGGGCGTCGACCGCAGCCTGCAGCGAATGGACACCGACGTCAATGTTGAGGGAATCACGCCCCATACCGCCGTAACTGGCGTCGAACGACAGCACTTTCCGCTCCACAACGACGTCCCTCGCCAGCCCAAGGACGTTCCTGATGGCGTCAGTGGTTAGCGCCTCACCCGAGAAGACGTAGGCCGTCTTCGTGGCAGTGACGTAGAAGGCATCAATGAACGTGTTCCTCTGCTTGAGGATCAACTGAACCGCGTTCTCGGCGACCTTGCCGTCGGTCCCCAAGTCACCTACCCCAAAAGCCAAGTACCCGGGCGTGGTGGGCAGAGTCGTCCCCGGGTGGGTGTAGTGAACGTTGCTCCCGCTCGCTCCCATCCCGTCGACGGCCACCCGGGCCGCGCCCGCGAGCGCCTGGAACGCCGTACGAACCACCCCGGTCCGCGTGAAGTACCGCGCGGCGTACGCTTGATCGGCATTCGGAGCGACGGCGACGGCCTCCGTCGGCGTCACCACGGCGAACAGGGCGAGGGTGAGCAGCGCGGCAAGCGCGCGCAGCGGGCGCCTCATGCCCAGTACTCATAGGTCGCACGGACATTCCACTTCCAGGTGAAGTACGCGATGGTGTACTTCTTGCCCTTCTGCAGGTCGAGGTCGTGCCGGCCCATTCCGCTGGTGTCGGTGACGAACGTCGACCCCATCGAATCGCAGGAACCGCTGCGCGGGCAGGCCCAGTCCCAGACTTTGTACTTCCCCAGGTCGGCGTCCGCGGGTAGATCACCCTCGTAGATCGCGATCCAGTCCGACGCGCCGTTCGGGTCGTTGTCGGCAGGTCCCGACCAGTTCACGGTGATCCCACGCACGGCGAACGTTCCGTCACCCACCGAGGCCTGTCCGACGGAGACATTCGTGATCTCGTACTCGACGTTCACCGACGGCTTGTTACCCGACCGCTCCGAGATCGTCCCCGGCCCCGAACGGGACACCCGGGTCGGCGGCGGCGCGTCGTCGCCGGACGCGGGCGTCATCTGGACCATGGTCGCCGCGAGCGCACTCACGAGGGCGACGGCGCCGACCGCGCGCCGCCACAGGGTTTTGGACATGAGGAAATGCCTTTCACGTTGTCGGGCCGGGAGGGCCACGGACCGGTGGCGGCAGTAGACCAGCCCGGCGTCGACAAAAGATCAACGACAGTCGTTGACCCACCGGATGCGGAGCTCGTGGGCGCCGAGGGGGATCGAAAAGGTGGGGTGGGTGGTGAGGTAGGCGGAGAGGGAGCGCTCGGCGCAGGGGCCGAGGAGGTAGCGCTCCAGGAAGTGGTGCTGGTCGCGGGGCATGGGGAGGAAGCGGATCGCATCCCAGAGGGAGGCGAGGTTCGCGGCGGTGAGGTCGAAGGCGACCGGCGGGCGGTGGATACCCGTGATCTCGACGGTGATGACGTGGTCGGCTCTCATCGGGCGAGGACCTCGCACCAGACGATCTTTCCGATGAGATCGCGGGGGCAGCAACCCCACGTGTCGGTAACGGATTTGACGAGCTGGAGCCCCCGCCCGGCCTCCTCGTCGAGGCCAGGCGGGGAGAGGACGGGCGCGCGGTCACCCCGGACGTCGTGGACCTCGATGCGGAGACGGGAGGGGGAGACGTCGAGCGCGAGGTAGATGAGGTACCCGGTGGGCGTGCCGTGGAGGACGGCGTTGGTCACGAGCTCGGAGACGGCGAGGAGCCCGGATTCGAGGAAGCAGCTGCTGTTCGGGACGTCGGCGAGCAGCGAGGCGAGCCGCCGCCGCGCCTCGCCCGGCGCCCGCCGGCTGCGCGGCAGCCAGATGGAGGAGATGTTGACGGACATGGCGAAGTCACCAGCGGTACCTGCCAACTGCAGATCTCGGCGAATAGGTCAAATGGACCTCGATGCTCTCACCGCCCCTCGACGCCGGGCAACGAACTTCAGATCGGCAGATCCCAACCCGGACCGTCCTCCGTCCCGATCCACACCCGCTGTCCCGACCCCGAGACGGTGATCCCGAAGCCTTCCTGGTGAGGCTCGCCCTACTTCTGCCACGCCTCGATCGCGCTCTCCACTTGGTCCCAGAGGCGGAGCGGGCCGCGCTGCCCGACGGTCCAGCCGCCGTCCGGGGTGGGCATGGTCCGGGCCTGTGATCCGGTGGCCACGTCGGAAAGGATCTGTTGCCCGCCGACCCCCATCCGTTCGGCCGAGGGAGCCGCGAGCTGGGCGACCCAAGCGCCGGTCCACGTGCCGATCATCTCGGGGTCGATCCGGGTCCGGCGTTCGTCCCCGAGGAGCAGCGAGAGGCTCTGGCGGTGCGGCCGGTCGTGCGGTCGGGCGATCATGAAGCTGGTGTAGCCGGGCAGGAAGCGGCCGGTGGCCTCGCCGGGGCGCGTGACGACCAGCCGGGCGAGCCCGAAACCGAAGGACCAGCCGGACAGGGTGACCAGGATGGCGCCGCCGGGCTTCACTTGGTGCAACCACGGGGGCGGGACGTACCGGACCGCACAGGTGGCGATGAGCCGGTCGTACTCTCCGCCGTCCGGGTCGCCGAGCAGCCCGTCAGCGATGATCAGCCGCGGGGAGTACCCCGCTGCCCTGATGGCCGTGGCTGCTGCCGCTCCGATTTCCGGGTCGTAGTCGATAACCCGGGCGGCGGCTGCCCGGCCGCGACCCTCGGCGCCGAGGCGGCGAGGGCCGAGCCCGGCAGCGCGGTCCGCACGGCGTTCACGGCCGGCCTGCGCGACCTCGTCGACGGCCTGCAACGGCTGGACGGCGACGGACGCGAGACCGCACTCGCCGACCTGTCCACCCTCGTGGGCGCGATCCTCCTCGCCCGCGCGAGCGACGACGCCGAGCTGTCCGAGGAGATCCTCACCGCCGCACGCCACCACCTGACCACCCCGGGCGCATAGGAAGTCGGCCCCGCCGACTTCTCGCGCACGTGTCGCGGCGGCCCGTCGGTTGTGGGACGGCCCCAGGGCTCCGGGCGGTGTTCGAACTGTTGCCGCTCCGGCATTCGGGTGAAAAGACCCGGAATGGCCTGGCGCGAATGGAAGGCGGTTCGGGCGCTGCCAGAATTCGGTTTCCTTGAACTCCACCCCCACAGGCGGTTCCGCCGAAAGCTGGAGCAGACCGTGCGAATCATCACATCACGCAACACCCCGGAACAGGCGACCGGTGGAGTCGCGGGGCGTTTCCCGTGGACGTTGATGTACCACTCCGTGGCGGCCGCAAGTGAGGATCCCTATCTGATCACCGTCGACCCTGCGCGGTTTCGCCGTCAGCTCCGCTGGCTGGCGTCCCGAGGACTGCGCGGGGTGGCGGTCGGCACCCTGCTGCGCTGTCATCGGAACGGCACCGCCGGGGGGATGGTCGGGCTGAGCTTCGACGACGGGTACCGCGACTTCGCCGAGGAGGCCATGCCCGCGCTGGTGGAGCACGGCTTCACCGCGACGGTGTACGTGGTGGCCGACCGCGTCGGCGGATACAACGACTGGGACCGGAAGGGCCCGCGCAAGCCCCTGATGACCGCGCACCAGGTCGACGAAGTCGCCGCCGCCGGGCTGGAGATCGGCTCGCACGGGCTGACGCACCGGCGGCTGGCCGGCCTGGACGCGCGGGACCTGGCGGCCCAGGTCACTGGCAGCCGCCACGCACTGGAGGACCTCACGGGCCGGGCGGTCGAAGGGTTCTGCTACCCCTACGGTTCGCTCGACGCCGCTGCCGTGGAGGCGGTGGCCCAGGCCGGCTACGACTACGGGTGCGCGGTCAGCCCCGGTGCCCACAGCGGGGTGTACGCGCTTCCTCGCTGCTACGTCGGCGACCGGGACGGGCCGCTGCGCATGACCGCGAAGCTGATGCGCGACCGCTGGCGGCGATGACGGCCGACGGAGGTCCGCCGGGCGCCGCGGAGGGTGACGGCCGACCGGTCACGGCGCGACGGCGACGGGTTCCAGTCGCAGCCAGGACTCGTGCCAGAGCAGGGCGCACTGGCGGTCGCACCCTGTGATGAGCGGCTCGCCGCCACAGCGCAGCCCGTGAAGGATGAACCAGCGCCCCGCGGCGGGCTGTTGCCACCAGGCGAGCGACCGGTGGCGGAGTTCGGAGGCCCCGTGCCGGGTGCCGGCGTGACGTTCCATGCCCGGCTGGAACGGCACGCCGTTCAGGCGTCCGTCGGGCCCGAGGGTGGCACTGATCTCCGCGAGGCTGCGGACGGTCGCCCACCGAACGGCCGGCCGGGAGACGGGGACCGGCGCGGGCGCCGGCTCCAGCCACTCGTCGCGGAACAGCAGTGCGCAGTCCAGTCCGCAGCCCTGCGTGCCGTCGGCACCGTGACAGGTGGCACCGGCCAGGGCGACGGTGCCCGACAGGCGTCGCATGCGGTAGTGGTCGTCGACCATGCGCCGCACGATGCGCTCGACCCGGTAGACACCTCCGCAGAACGACCACTGGCTGAGGGTGAACCACAGGCCGCGGTGGCGGTCCTTGGCATCGAGGGTGGCACGCACCGCCGCCTCGTCCTTGACACGGACCCAGTCCCCCGCGGAGAAGCGGGAGGGCCGGCCGAGTGCCGGAACACCACTGTGGCGCTCCCGCAGGCCTTCACGTGCGATCCGGGCGCGGCGCACGACACCGAGCGGGGGAAGATCGCGCAAGGGGAGGTTCTTGTACTGGCACCGGTTCGCGGCCGTTCCGCAGGGCAACTCCGTGGAACCGGTCAACCAGGATTCCTCGACGGTCATCGGTAAAATCCCATCGGGTCGGAGATATTGGCACAGGCTAGCGCACCCTGACCATTCCGGACCGGCCCACCGGACCCTGTGGCTGCCATGTCGAGAGAAATACAGGCCCCCGGTGCGGCCAGCCATAGGACGCGGGTTCGAATCTTCTCCCCACTCCCTTCTCCGGGGAAGTGGCACGGAGATTCCGGATCGGGGGAATTGCCGGATCAGTGACCCACGGAACCGGCCTCCACCAGGACGACTGCCTGGTGGAGGCCGGTTCACGAATGCCCTCGAACCCTACGCACGCTCCCGCGCAACGGGTTCGATCAGGTGCGCCGTCGGCTGAGCCGCATGGCGGCCGCGCCGGCCGCGAGGAACGCGGCGGAGAGCCCGAGGAGGACCGGCATCTCCGGAGCGCCCGTATGGGCCAGCTCGCCGTGGTGGTGTCCGGCGAGGTGCTCCTCGCCCCCTCCGTGGTGGCCGGGCACCACCTCGTGCCCGTGCCCGCCGTGGTGGGCCGGCTTGTGCGGCGGCCGCACCGCCAGCTCCTCCGCAATCAACTTGATCTTGTTCAGGTTGTACGCGGACTGCTGGTTGATCTGGCTCTGCTGGTTGGAGAGGTTGTTGGCCTGCGAGGCCGACTGGTTGTTGAGGGCCGTGTTCTGGGCGCTGTTCTGCGCGGAGTTGTTCGAGTTGCTGGTGGCGCTGTTGTTGGCGCTGTTGTTCAGGTTGTTGGCCACGGTGTTCTGCACGATGACGGTCACGTCGACGTGCTGGTCCTGACCCTGGTTCTGGTCCTGCTGGGTGTTCTGGTCCTGCTGGGTGTTCTGGTTCTGGTCCTGACCCTGGTTCTGGTCCTGACCTTGGCCCTGGTTCTGGTTCTGCTGGTCGTTCTGACCCTGGCCCTGCTCCGAGCCGCCGTGTTGGCCATGCTCGCCGTGCTCGCCGTGCTCCCCATGTTCGCCGTGCTCGCCGTGCTCCCCATGTTCGCCGTGCTCGCCGTGCTCCCCATGTTCGCCGTGCTCGCCGTGCTCCCCATGTTGGCCGTGCTCGCCGTGCTCGCCGTGCTCCCCATGCTCGCCGTGGGGCTGGCCGTGCCCGGCGGGGGCGCCGGGAACAGCGGGCAGGCAGATGCACTCGCCGGGGCCTTGTCCGGGGATGTGGCCGTGCGACTCGTGGCCGGGCATCTGGTCGCAGTGCTCGCCGCCGTTGGCCCAAGCACCCTCGGGAAGCACCGATTCCGGCGCCTGCTCCATCGGCCGGTCCTGGTCGCCGGGCCGGAGGGCACCGTCCAGCGGCACCACACCCGACTCCTGGCCATCGACCGAGAGCCCCTCGGGCTCGCTGCCGCCGTCGGTCCGGTGGGCCGGGCGGACGGCCTGCGTCGACGGGAGATCGCTGCGGCCGGCGGAGGCCCAGTCGCCGCCGAGCGAGACACCGTCCTCCTGGGCGAGCCGCAGAAGGCTGTCGACCCATTCGCCCTGGGCCTGCGGCGAGTCAAAGGCCACACTGTGGTCGCTGATGGGCGAGGCATGGGCCACCCCGCCGGCGCCCCACACGAGGGCGGCCGACGTCAGGCCCGACAGGACCAGGGTGGTGATTCGAGTACGCATGGCGCTCCTGGATGATCCGCAAAACGGATCTTCTGAATACGCGCCTGTACCACCGGGCTGCGGCGCGCGGCGCCGCGAGTTAACCGGCCTGGCCCAATGAATTACCGAGTACGGGCGAATGCCGCCCGCGTGGGCCGCCCTACCGTCCACGCCGCTGCTCCACAGCCACACCCGCGCCCCGACGACACCCCGTGACCGCGCGACCGCCTTCGGCGACATGCAGGGATCGTGGTTTACGGTGAGCATCCCTTCCATGAGGATCTCACTCCCGGCGGCGGCCCTTGCCTGCTGCACCGCCGCCCTGCTCTGCCAGCCCTCGGTCGCCGTTGCGGACAGCCCGGTTGCGTCTGCGCCGCGCACGTCCGCCGGAGGCGGCTCGGTCACCTCGGTGGCCCTCACTCCCGGCGGAAGAGTCATACCCCGGGCCACCCGCGCGTTCGAACTCCTCGGCGTGGTCTGGGACGGCTCCCCCGCTGCCCTCGCCGGGGGGTCCGTGCGGGTCCGCACCCGCGACGCCGTCACCGGCCGCTGGAGCGACTGGCACACGCTCGAGACCGATGCAGTAGACGGCCCCGACACCGTCCCGCACGGTGCCACCGCCCCCTTGTGGGCCGGCCGCAGCGACGGCGTCGCGGTCGACGTGCGCCCCGGTCCGGCCGGTCTTCCGCGCGGGCTGCGGGTCGAACTGGTCGACCCCGGCCAGGGCGCGGCCCCCGTCGACGCCCGGACCCTTCCCGAGCGCCCGGCCGGGCCCGCCGCCCCCGCCGCACCGCGGCCCGGCATCGTCACCCGGGCGGGATGGGGCGCGGACGAGTCCATCCGCGAACAGGGCTTCGTGTACACCGGCGCGGTCCGGGTGACCTTCGTCCACCACACCGCGACCGCCACCGACTACGCCTGCAGCGACGCACCCCGGTTGATCAGATCGATCTACCAGTACCACGTGCAGAGCAACGGCTGGCGGGACATCGGCTACAACTTCCTGGTCGACCGCTGCGGGACCATCTACGAGGGCCGCGCCGGCGGCGTCGACCAGCCCGTCTTCGGCGCCCACACCCTCGGCTTCAACACCAACTCCTCCGGTATCGCCGCCATCGGCACCTACAGCTCCGACGATCCCCCGCAGGAACTGCAGGACGGCCTCGCAAAGATCTCCGCATGGAAGCTCGGCCTCACCGGCCGGACAGCCGACGGGACGTACCAGCTCACCTCCGGCTCCGACGCCAGCCGCTACCCCAAGGGCACCGTCGTCGACTTCGACGCCATCTCGGGCCACCGCGACGGCTTCGCCACCGAATGCCCCGGTGACGCCCTCTACTCCAGGCTCCCCGCCATCCGCGGCACGGCGGCCGGCCTCCAGGGGTAGCTCCGGCCGCGTCAGCCGCGCAGAAGCGGAATGACCTGTGACTGCCGGTCGTCCTGCCCGAGGGTCAGGGCGACCGGCAGTTGGCGTTGCCCGCGGTCGGCGGAGCCGGACTTCGCGAACGTCAGGCCGGAGCCCAGCGGATGCGGAGCTCGTGCGCGCCGAGGGGGATCGAGAAGGTGGAGTGGAGGGTGAGGTAGGTGGAGAGGGAGCGCTCGGCGCAGGGGCCGAGGAGGTAGCGCTCCAGGAAGTGGTGCTGGTCGCGGGGCATGGGGAGGAAGCGGATCGCGTCCCAGAGGGAGGCGAGGTTCGCGGCGGTGAGGTCGAAGGCGACCGGCGGGCGGTGGATGCCCGTGATCTCGACGGTGATGACGTGGTCGGCTCTCATCGGGCGAGGACCTCGCACCAGACGATCTTCCCGATGGGGTCGCGAGGGCAGCAACCCCACGTGTCGGTGACGGATTTGACGATCTGGAGCCCCCGCCCGGCCACGTCGTGGAGGCCGGGCGGGGAG
>NZ_JBHWGV010000188.1:0-11735 GCF_042732955.1 Kitasatospora sp. NPDC059747
GTCCCGTACATGCTGCGGGACCTCGCCAGGACACCGAAGCGGAGGGTGGGCCGTGCCGCGGCACGGCCCACCGCGGCCGGCGGGCTGCAGAACCGGCTGGCCACCGTGTCCGAGGCCGAGGGCGACCAGCTGCTCCTCGACCTCGTGCGCACCCACGCGGCGACGGTGCTCGGGCACACCGACCCCACCCGGGTCACCCCCGACGCGACGTTCAAGGAGGCGGGCTTCGACTCGCTGACCGCCGTCGAACTGCGCAACCGCCTCAGCGGTGCCACCGGGAAGCAGCTGTCGTCGACCCTGATCTTCGACCATCCGACGCCGGTCCTGCTGGCCCGGCATCTGCTGGCCGGACTACGGGGCACCGAGGCGGCCGTCGCCGCCGTGCCGGGCGCCGCGCCCGGGGACGACGAGCCGATCGCGATCGTGTCGATGAGCTGCCGCTATCCCGGTGGCATCGCGAGCCCGGAGGACCTGTGGCGGCTCGTCGCCGACGAGGCCGACGTGGTCACCCCGTTCCCCGCCGACCGTGGCTGGGACGTGGACGCCCTGTACGACCCGGACGGCGTGCGGCCGGGGACGACGTACGTGCGCGTGGGCGGATTCCTCGACGACGCCGCACGGTTCGACGCCGAGCTGTTCGGGATCAGCCCGCGTGAGGCCCTCGCCATGGACCCTCAGCAGCGACTGCTGCTGGAGACCTCCTGGGAGGCGCTGGAGCGGGCCGGCGTCGCCCCGACGTCCCTCAAGGGAAGCCCGGTGGGGGTGTTCGTCGGAGCCGCGTCCCAGGGGTACCCCTCCGATCCGCGCCAGGCCCCCGAGGAACTGGGCGGCTATCTCCTGACCGGGAGCACGGCGAGTGTCATGTCCGGCCGGATCGCCTACGCCCTCGGCGTCGAGGGTCCCGCGCTGACCATCGACACCGCCTGCTCCTCGTCCCTCGTGGCGCTGCACATGGCGGTGCAGTCCCTGCGGCGCGGCGAGTGCTCGCTCGCCATGGCCGGCGGGGCCGCCGTCATGGCGACCCCCGACATCTTCCTGGAGTTCAGCCGCCAGCGGGGGCTCTCCCCGGACGGCCGCTGCAAGGCGTTCGCGGCGTCCGCCGACGGCACCGGCTGGGGCGAGGGCGTCGGCATGCTCCTGCTGGAGCGGCTGTCGGACGCGCGGCGAAGCGGCCACCCCGTCCTGGCGGTCGTCCGCGGCTCCGCGGTCAACTCCGACGGCGCCAGCAACGGCCTGACCGCGCCGAACGGCCCCTCCCAGCAGCGGGTGATCCGGCGCGCCCTCGCCGACGCCCGCCTGTCGGCCGGTGACGTCGACGTGGTGGAGGCGCACGGCACCGGCACGAAGCTGGGCGACCCGATCGAGGCACAGGCGCTGGCGGCGACGTACGGGCGCGAGCGGGAGCCGGACCGCCCGCTGCGCCTGGGCTCGGTGAAGTCCAACATCGGGCACACGCAGGCCGCCGCGGGGATCGCCGGTGTCATCAAGATGGTGGCGGCGATGAAGCACGGGGTGCTGCCCCGGACGCTGCACGTCGACCGGCCCACCCCCGAGATCGACTGGTCGCAGAGCGGGCTGTCGCTGATGGCCGAGGCCGAGCCGTGGCCCGAGACCGGCCGGCCGCGCCGGGCCGCGGTCTCCTCCTTCGGCATCAGCGGGACCAACGCCCACGTGATCATCGAACAGCCCCCGTCCGCGGCCGGCGAGCCCCGCGCCGACGGCCCCGCGCCGGATGCGCCGGCGGCTGTGCCCTGGCCCCTGTCCGGGAGGACCGCCGAGGCGCTGCGCGCGCAGGCCCGTCGGCTGCTCTCCCACCTCGCCGGCGATCCCGGGTTCGACGTGGCGGGCGTCGGCCGTTCCCTGGCCACGACCCGTGCCCTGCTCGGTCACCGCGCCGTCGTGGTCGGGGACGGGCGGCAGTCCCTGCTGGAGGGGCTGGCCGCGCTGGCCGAGGGCCGTGACCGGGACTCGGTCGTCGTGGGCGAGGCACAGACACGCGGGAAGACGGTGTTCGTCTTCTCCGGCCAGGGGTCGCAGTGGCCGGGCATGGCTTCGGAACTCCTCGACGGCAGCGAGGTGTTCGCCGCCCGGATCCAGGAGTGCGAGGCCGCCCTCGCCCCCTTCGTGGACTGGTCGCTGACGGGTCTGCTGCGCGGCGCGGGCGACGCGCCGTCCCTGGACCGGGTGGACGTCGTGCAGCCCGCGCTGTTCTCGGTCATGGTGTCCCTGGCCGCCCTGTGGCAGTCCCTGGGGGTCCGGCCGCACGCGGTGATGGGGCACAGCCAGGGGGAGATCGCCGCCGCCTGCGTGGCCGGGGCGCTGACGCTCCAGGACGCGGCCCGCGCGGTGGCCCTGCGCAGCAAGGCCCTGGCCGCGATGTCCGGCCGGGGCGGCATGGTGTCCGTCGCTCTGGGCGAGGACGACGTGTCCGCCCTGCTGGCCCGGTGGGAGGACCGGCTGTCCGTCGCCTCGGTCAACGGCGCGTCGTCCACGGTCGTCGCCGGTGATCCGCGGGCCCTGGAGGAGCTGGTGGCGCGCTGCAAGGCCGACGGGATCCGGGCGAGGACGCTGCCGGTGGACTACGCCTCGCACTCGCCGCAGGTCGAGCAGGTCCGGGAGCAGCTGCTGCGGGACCTGGCGCCCCTCTCCCCGATGCCTTCGGACGTCCCCTTCTACTCCACGGTCACCGGCACGGAGCTGGACACCACGCAGCTCGACGCCGCGTACTGGTACCGCAACCTCCGGGAGACGGTCCGGCTGGAACAGGTGACGCGCCTCCTCCTCGACGACGGGTTCGACGTCTTCGTCGAGGCCAGTCCGCACCCCGTCCTGTCGGTGGCGATCCAGGAGACCATGGACGCCGCGAACGCCCCGCACGCGGTGGCGGTGGGTTCGCTGCGCCGCGACGACGGCGGACTGCGGCGCTTCCTCACCTCGGCCGCGCAGCTGCACGTCGGCGGCACACCGGTGGACTGGCCGGGTACCTTCCCGGGGCGCGTCGGACTGATCGAGCTGCCGACCTACCCGTTCGGGGGCGAGCGGTACTGGCTGCGGCGCTCCGGCGGGCCGGCCGACGTCACCTCGGCGGGTCTGGGGCGCAGCTCGCACCCGGTGCTCAGCGCCGTGGTCACCCTGCCCAGCCCGGCCGGCACGGTCCTGACCGGTCGGCTCTCGGCGCAGGCACAGCCCTGGCTCGCGGACCACACGGTGCTGGACACGGTCCTCTTCCCGGGCACCGGGCTCGCCGAGCTGGTCCTGCGCGCAGCGCAGGTCACCGGCTGCGGCACGGTCGAGGAGCTCACGCTCCTGGAGCCGCTGATCGTCGAGCAGGACGGCGGCGTCCAGCTACGGGTGATGGTCGAGGAACCGGACGAGACCGGGCGCCGGTCGGTGGAGGTGCACTCGCGGCCGGAGCAGGCCGATGAGTCCGGTGAAACAGGTGAGTCCGGTGAGAACACTCCGTGGCTGCGGCACGCCGTCGGTGTGCTCGGCGTCCACGGCGGCACGCCTGCGGCGCCGGTGGCCGAGTGGCCGCCGGCGGGCGCCGAGCCGGTGGAGCTGGACGGCGGGTACGCGGTGCTCGCGGCGGCCGGACTCGGCTACGGACCGGCGTTCCAGGGGCTGCGCGCGGTCCGGCGGCACGGGCGGGACCTCTTCGCCGAGGTGAGCCTTCCCGACCAGGACCAGGCCCGGAACTACGGGGTGCACCCGGCGCTGTTCGACGCCGCGCTGCACGCGGTCGTCCTGGGCGGCCTGGTGGCCCACTCCGGCGACCCGCTGCTGCCGTACGCCTGGAAGGGCGTCACCCTGCACTCCGCGGGGGCGGCGGCGCTGCGGGTGCGGCTGTCGGCGACGGGCCCGGACACCGTGTCGCTGACGGCGACCGACCTGTCCGGCGCGCCGGTGCTCTCGGTCGATTCGCTGATGGTGCGGCCCGTGTCGCCGAGACGCCTGGAGAACGCGCGCGGCGGGCGCCGCCGTTCGCTGTTCCGGATCACCGGCGAACAGCTCGCCCTCCCGGCGGCCCCGGCCTTTGCGTCGGGCGCCTGGGCCGTGCTGGAACCGGGTGGTGTGGAGCTGGCGGCCGTCGTGGAGCCGTCCGGCACGCGGTGGGACGGCTACGACGACCTGGACGCGCTGGCCGGCGCCGTCGCCTCCGGGGCCGTGCTGCCCGAGGTGGTCCTGGTGCCGTGCTGGGACGGCACCCGGCGAGACACCGGCCGGGCCGAGGACGTGCGGGAGGCCGTGCACCGCGCGCTCGCGCTGGCGCAGGGCTGGCTTGCCGACGAGCGGTTCGCCGCGTCGCGGCTGGTCTTCGTCACCCGGCACGCCGTGTCGGTGGGCGAGGACGCGCCGCACGATCTTGCGCACGCCCCGCTGTGGGGCCTGCTGCGGTCGGCGCAGTCGGAGCACCCCGGCCGGTTCGGCTTGCTGGACGTCGACGGCGACGACGCGTCGCTGCGGGTGCTGCCGGCGGCGCTGTCGTCGGGCGAGGCGCAGGTTGTGGTGCGGCGGGGCGTGGTGCACGCGCCGCGTCTCACCCGCGTCCCGGCGGACGCCGCGGGGACGGGCGACGGGCCGCGCTTCACACCCGGCGGCACGGTGCTGATCACCGGCGGGACGAGCGGGCTCGGCGCGCTGGTCGCCCGCCATCTGGTGGCCCGGCACGGTGTGAGCGACCTGCTGTTCACCAGCCGCAGCGGTCGCGGGGCGGCGGGTGCGGCCGAGCTGGAGGAGGAACTCACCGCTCAGGGTGCCCGGGTGACGGTGGCGGCCTGTGACGTGGCCGACCGGGACGCGCTGGCGGCGACGCTGGCACGGATCCCCGCAGACCGTCCGCTGACGGCGGTGGTCCATGCCGCCGGTGTCCTGGACGACGGCGTCCTCACCTCGCTGACGCCCGAGCGGGTCGAGGCGGTGCTGCGGCCGAAGGTGGACGGCGCGCTGAACCTGCACGAACTGACCCGGGACGCGGACCTGTCGGCCTTCGTGCTCTTCTCCTCGGCCGCCGGCGTGCTGGGCACCGCGGGACAGAGCGGATACGCGGCGGCGAACACGTTCCTGGACGCGCTCGCGCACAGTCGGCGGGCCGAAGGGCTGGCGGGGACGTCCCTGGCGTGGGGCATGTGGGAGCAGCGCAGCGGGCTCACCGGCGGCCTGTCGGACCAGGATCTGCGGCGGATGGCGCGTTCCGGGGTCGGGCAGCTCCCCACTGATGAAGGTCTGGCGCTGTTCGACGCGGCGCTCGACGCCCCGGACCCGCTGCTGGTGCCGATGAGGCTCGACCCGGCGGCGATGCTCGCCGAGGGCGAACCGGAGCTGGTGCCCGCGGTGCTGCGCGCGCTGGTCCCGGTCCGGCGGCGCCCCGGCGGTGCGGGCGCGGACGACGGCCTGCCGTTCGCCGACCGGGTGGCCGCGCTCCCCGCCGAGGAGCTGGACCGGGCGTTCCTGCACCTGGTGCGGCAGCAGGCGGCCACGGTCCTGGGGCTCGCCTCCCCGGACGCCGTGCAGGGCGGCCGGGGCTTCCTCCAGATGGGGTTCGACTCCCTGACGGCGGTCGAACTGCGCGGCCGGCTCGGTGCGGCCACCGGGCTGCGGCTGCCGACGACGCTGATCTTCGACCACCCCACGCCCGAACAGACCGCCCGCCACCTGCGGGAGCGGCTCTTCCCGGACGAGCGGGAACTCACCGGCCCCGAGGCCGAGGAGCAGAAGGTGCGCGAGGCCTTGGCCGCGATCCCGGTGGCCCGGTTGCGCCGGGCCGGTCTGCTCAGGGCCCTGCTCGGGCTCGCCGCGCAGGACAACGGGACAAAGCCGCCGGCGGGCGGCGCGGCGCGAGAGTTCGACGACATGGACGTCGACGACCTCGTGCGGGCGGCCTTCGACGGGGAGAGGTCCTGATCGTGGCCGCGTTGAGCGAATGGGACGGACAGGACGGACAGGACGGATGGAGGGATCATGACCGCATCGCCTGAAGCGGTGGTCGAGGCCCTGCGGGCTTCGCTGAAGGAGAACGAGCGGCTCAGGAACGCCGTGCGGGCGGCGGTCGAGCCGGTGGCGATCGTCGGGATGAGCTGCCGGTACCCGTCCGGTGTCGATTCTCCCGAGAAACTGTGGGACCTGGTCCTGGAGGGCCGGGACGCGGTGTCGGGGTTTCCCGGCGACCGCGGCTGGGATCTGGCGTCACTGTTCGCCGCCGACCCCGACCAGCCGGGAACCTCGTACACGCGGGAAGGCGGGTTCCTGTACGACGCCGCGGAGTTCGACGCGGGGTTCTTCGGTATCTCGCCGCGTGAGGCCCTCGCCATGGACCCGCAGCAGCGGCTGCTGCTGGAGACGTCCTGGGAGGCCGCCGAGCGGGCCGGCATCGACCCGCTGTCGTTGCGCGGCAGCAGGACCGGGGTCTTCGCCGGTGTGATGTACCACGACTACGGCTCCCGGCCGGGCCTGGCGTCCGAGGAGGCGGAGGGCTACCTCGGCACGGGCAGCGCGGGCAGCGTCGCCTCCGGCCGGATCTCCTTCACGCTGGGCCTTGAGGGGCCCGCCGTGACGGTGGACACGGCGTGCTCGTCGTCGCTGGTGGCCCTGCACCTGGCGGTCCAGGCGCTGCGCCGGGGCGAGTGCTCGCTGGCCCTGGCCGGCGGTGTGACGGTGATGTCGACCCCGTCGACGTTCGTGGAGTTCAGCCGTCAGCGCGGGCTCGCCCCGGACGGGCGCTGCAAGTCCTTCGCCGACTCCGCGGACGGGGCCGGGTGGAGCGAGGGCGCCGGGGTGCTGCTCCTGGAGCGGCTGTCGGACGCCCACCGCAACGGACGCCGTGTCCTTGCCGTGGTGCGCGGCAGCGCGGTGAACCAGGACGGCGCGAGCAGCGGGTTGACGGCGCCGAACGGGCCGTCGCAGCAGCGGGTGATCCTGCAGGCCCTCGACGACGCGGCGCTGTCGGCCGCGGACATCGACATGATCGAGGGGCACGGCACGGGCACGCCGCTCGGCGACCCGATCGAGGCGCAGGCGATCCTCGCGGTCGCCGGCCATGACCGTGAACGCCCGCTGTGGCTCGGCTCCGTGAAGTCGAACATCGGCCACACCCAGGCCGCGGCGGGCATCGCCGGGGTCATCAAGACGGTGCAGGCGTTACAGCACGGTGTGCTGCCCGGGACCCTGCACGTCGACGAGCCCTCGACCCGGGTGGACTGGTCGGCCGGGGCGGTGGAGCTGCTGACCGAGACCCGGGACTGGCCCGACCCCGGGCGCCCGCGCCGCGCGGGGGTGTCGTCCTTCGGCATCAGCGGCACCAACGCGCATGTGATCGTGGAGGAGGCCCCGGACAGCGGCGGGGGCGGCGACGAGCGCCCGCCCGAGGCCGGGGGCGTCCCGCTGCCGTGGCTCGTGTCGGCCCGCGGCGAGGAAGCGCTGCGGGCCCAGGCCGGGCGGCTGGGCCGGTACGTGGAGGACGGCCCTGCCCTGCGCCTCGCCGACGTGGCGTACTCGCTGGCCACGACGCGGTCGGCCTTCGACCACCGCGCGGTCGTCGTCGCGGCGGACCGTGCCGAGCTGGTGCACGGCCTCGGCCGCCTCGCCGAGGGCGAGGTGCCCGCCTCGGGCGCACGCGGCACGGTGTCCGACGGCAAGCTGGCGTTCCTGTTCACCGGTCAGGGCGCGCAGCGGGTGGGCATGGGACGGGACCTGTACGCGCGGTATCCGGTGTTCGCCGACGCCTTCGACGCGGTCTGCGCCGAACTGGACCGGCATCTCGGCCGGCCGCTGCGCGACGTGGTCTTCGGCGGCCCCGGCACCGAGGGACTGCTCGACGAGACGGTCTGGACCCAGCCTGCGCTGTTCGCGGTCGAGATCGCCTGGTACCGGCTGGTGGAGTCGTGGGGCGTGCGCCCTGATCTCGTGTCCGGCCACTCCGTCGGCGAGCTGGCCGCGGCGCACGTCGCGGGGGTGCTGTCGCTCGCGGACGCGGCCACCCTGGCCGCGGCCAGGGGCCGGCTGATGCAGGCGCTGCCGCGAGGAGGCGCGATGACGGCGGTGCAGGCGTCCGAGGAGGAGGTGGCGCCGCTGCTGGCACAGCGGCCCGGGCGTGCCGGGCTCGCGGCGGTGAACGGCCCCGCCTCGGTGGTGGTTGCCGGTGACGAGGACGCCGTCGCGGAGGTGGCGGCGCACTTCGCCGGCCGGGGACGGAAGACGCGGCCGCTGCGGGTGAGCCACGCGTTCCACTCGCACCGGATGGACGCGATGACCGAGGACTTCGCCGCCGTGGTGCGGACCGTGTCCCTGCACGCTCCGCGGATCCCGGTGGTGTCCGCGCTGACCGGCACCGTGGTGGCGGCCGGGGACCTGTGCACCCCCGAGTACTGGGCGCGGCACGCGCGGGACACGGTCCGGTTCCTCGACGCGGTCCGCGCCCTTCAGGCCGAGGGCGTCACCACGTTCCTGGAACTCGGTCCGGACGCCGTGCTCGCCGCACTGGGCCAGGAGTGCGCCGACGGCGGCGACCTCGTCTTCACGGCGGTCTCGCGCCGGGACGAGCCCGAGCTGCGGACCCTGCAGGCCGCGCTGGGACGGCTGCACGTACGGGGCGTCGGGGTGGACTGGGCGGGCGTGCTCGCCGGCACCGACGCCCGGACGGTGCCGCTGCCCACCTACGCCTTCCAGCGCCGGCGCCACTGGCTGGAGGCCGCGGGCGGTGACGGGGCCTCGGCCCGGGTCGACGATCACCGCTACCGCGTCGACTGGGCGCCGCTGACCGCGCCCACCGCGCCCCGGGTGTCCGGCCGTTGGCTGGTCGTGTTGCCGGAGGGCGTCGCCTGCCCGGCGGACGAGCTGTCGGCGGCGCTCGGGCGCGCCGGGGCGGACGACGTCGTCCGGCTGAGCCTCGATGCCGTGACGGGGACCGACCGGACGGCTCTCGGCCGCCGGCTGCGCGAGGCCGCCGGGGAGCAGCCGTTCACGGGTGTGATGTCTCTCCTGGCCGTGGACGAGCGGCCCCTGCCGGACAGCTCTGCACTGACCTGCGGCCTCGCGGCGACGGTGGTGCTGGGGCAGGCGCTGGGCGACACCGGGACCGGCGCCCCGCTGTGGTGTCTCACCCAGGGTGCGGTGGCGGTCGGCCCCGACCCGGTGCGGCGCCCGGCGCAGGCGACCGTGTGGGGGCTGGGGCGGGTGGCGGCGCTCGAATGGCCGGACCGGTGGGGCGGCTTGGCCGATCTGCCGGAGTCGGTGGACGAGACCGCGCTGTCGCGCCTCGTGGCGGTCCTCGCCGAGCCGGGCGGCGAGAGCCAGCTGGCCGTGCGGGCCGATGGCGTCCTCGGCTGCCGTCTGGTGCGCTCCCCCTCGGCCGAGACGCGGGTGCGGCGCGTCTGGCAGGCCACGGGCAGCGTCCTGGTGACGGGGGGGACGGGCGGACTCGGCGCGCAGGTGGCGAGGTGGCTGGCCGGCCAGGGCGTCCCGCACCTGGTGCTGCTCAGCCGCCGGGGGCCCGCCGCGCCCGGCGCGGCTGGGCTGGAGGCCGACCTGCTCCGGCTGGGCAGCAAGGTGACCGTCGTGGCCTGCGACATCACCGACCGGGACGACCTGCGCCGGGTCGTCGAGTCGCTCCCCGAGGACCGTCCGGTCACCGCCGTCGTGCACGCGGCGGGCGCGGTCCAGGAGGAGAAACCGCTGGCGCGGTGCGACCTCGCCGAGATGGCCGAGGTGATGTCCGGCAAGCTCGCGGGGGCGAGGAACCTCGACGCCGTCTTCGACGGCTGCGGCCGGCCCCTCGACACGTTCGTCCTCTTCTCCTCCGGCGCCGGGCTGTGGGGCAACACCGGGCAGGCGGCGTACGCGGCGGCCAACGCGTTCCTCGACGCCCTGGCAAGCTTCCGCCGGGCACAAGGGCGCGCCGCGACCTCGGTCGCCTGGGGCGCCTGGGGCGGCGGCGGGATGGCCGCCGGGTCGGGCGAGCTGCTGCTGCGGCGCGGTGTCCCGCTGATGGCTCCGGAGACGGCCCTCGCGGGTCTGCGGGCCGCGCTCGACCGCGACGAGACCGCCACCGCCTTCGCCGCCGTCGACTGGGAGCGGTTCGCGCCCGCGTACGGCGCGTCCCGCTCGCGTGCGCTGCTGAACGACCTGCCCGACGCACAGCGCGTGCTGCGCGGCGACGCCGGGCCGGGGCGCGCCGGGGCGCTGCGGGAGCGGCTGGCGTCCATGTCCGGGGAGGAGCAGGAGCGGCTGCTGCTCGACCTGGTGCGCACCCACGCGGCTGCCGCCCTCGGCCACCGCGCGGCGCAGGACGTCCGCGCTGCGGCGACGTTCCAGGATCTCGGGTTCGACTCGATGGCTTCGCTGACGCTGCGCAGCCGCCTCAACGAGGCCACGGGTCTGACCCTGCCGACGACCGTGGTCTTCGACCACGCCACCCCGGCCGCGCTGGCCCGGCACCTGCGCACGCAGGTCCTCCCCGAGGGCGTGCGGGCCGACGCGGTCCTCGCCGACGTGGACCGGCTGGAGACGGCGGTCGAGGCGATGGACGCCGACGACGAGACGCGCGCCCGTGTCGTCACGCGGCTGCGGACGCTGCTGTGGAAATGGGCCGAGCCCGGCCTCGTCAGCGCCGGGGCGCCGGAGGACGACGCCCTGATGCTGGCGACCGACGACGAGATGTTCGACATCGTCAACAAGGAGCTTGGGATCTCGTGACCAGCACTGAGGACAAACTTCGCCAGTACCTGAAACTCGTCACCACCGAGCTCCGCCAGACGCGCGCACTTCTGGAGCACGCCGAGCAGAAGGAGCACGAACCGGTCGCGATCGTGGGCATGGGATGCCGGTTCCCCGGGCACGTCGAGTCCCCGGAGGACCTGTGGCGCCTGGTCCGCGACGGGGCCGACGTGGTGTCCGGGTTCCCGCAGGGGCGCAACTGGGACGTGGAGGACCTGTACGACCCGGAGCCGGGCCGCCCCGGCAAGAGCTATGTGCGCACCGGCGCGTTCCTCGACGACGCGTCCGGTTTCGACGCGGAGTTCTTCGGGATCAGCCCGCGCGAGGCGCTCGCGACGGATCCCCAGCAACGGTTGTGGCTGGAGGTCACCTGGGAGGCGTTGGAGCGGGCGGGCATCGATCCGGTGTCCCTGCGGGGCAGCAGGACCGCGGGCTTCGTCGGGATGACGCACCAGGGGTACGCCTTCCCCTCGCGCCTGGACCCGGACGACGAGGTCGCCGGCTACCGGCTGACCGGGAGCACTGCGGCCGTGGCCGCCGGACGGGCCTCCTACGTGCTCGGGCTGACCGGTCCCGCGGCGACCGTGGACACCGCCTGCTCGTCCTCCCTGGTGGCGCTGCACCTGTCGGTCAACGCGCTGCGCTCCGGGGAGTGTTCCCTGGCGCTGGCGGGCGGGGTGACCGTCATGTCCACCCCGAACGCCTTCGTGGAGTTCAGCCGGCAGCGCGGTATGGCCGCGGACGGCCGGTGCAAGCCGTTCGCCGCAGCCGCGGACGGCACCGGCTGGGGCGAGGGTGCCGGCGTCCTGGTGCTGGAGCGCCTGTCGGACGCGCAACGCCACGGCCACCCCGTGCTCGCGGTCATCAGGGGCTCCGCGGTCAACCACGCGGGTGCCGGGAACGGGCTGACGGCGCCCAACAGCCCGTCCCAGCAGCGGCTGATCCGTGAGGCGCTGGCGCAGTGCCGGCTGTCGCCGTCGGACGTGGACGCCGTGGAGGCGCACGGGACCGGGACCACGCTGGGCGAT
>NZ_JBHWGV010000189.1:0-4151 GCF_042732955.1 Kitasatospora sp. NPDC059747
GCCCCCCGGCGCCCCCCCCCCCGCGCCCCCGGGGGGGGGGGGGGCGGGGGGGCCGCCCCCGTCTGTGGAGCGTCCTACAGCGCGCCCGGACGCACCAGACCGCTCTCGTACGCGTACACCGCCGCCTGCACGCGGTCCCGCAGCTGGAGCTTCGTCAGGACGTGTCCCACGTGCGTCTTCACCGTGGTCTCGCTGACGAACAGTTCGGCCGCGATCTCCGCGTTCGACAGCCCGCGCGCCACCAGCTTGAGCACCTCCAGCTCCCGCTCGGTGAGCGCGTTCAGCGCCTGCGGCGGCGCCTCCTCGCCCGAGGGCAGCTTGGTGGCGTACATGTCCAGCAGCCGCCGGGTGATGCTCGGCGCCAGCATCGCCGCGCCGTCCGCGACCACCCGGATCGCCTGCACCAGCTCCTCGGCCGGCACGTCCTTCAGCAGGAAGCCGCTGGCGCCCGCGCGCAGCGCCTCCACCACGTACTCGTCCAGGTCGAAGGTGGTCAGCACCAGCACCTTGGCCGGGCCGTCCCGGCCCGGGCCGGCGATCCGGCGGGTCGCCTCGACGCCGTCCATCCTGGGCATCCGGATGTCCATCAGCACCACGTCGGGCTGCAGCGCCCGGACCTGGTCCAGCGCCTGCTGACCGTCGCCGGCCTCACCGACCACCACCAGGTCGGACTCGGCCTCCAGGATCATCCGGAAACCGGTGCGCAGCAGCGGCTGGTCGTCGACCAGCAGCACTCGGATCGTCACTAGGACTCCTTGCTCATCGGATCCCCCGTGGGATCGTCCTCTTCAGACGTACGGGCCAGCGGCAGCGGGTACGGCGGGGGCGTCCCGCCGAACTCCGGGCAGCTGGCCTGGTGGTCGCACCAGTCGCAGAGCCGGTTGCGGGTGGCCGGGAACTCCCCGGTGGCCACCGCGTGGGTGATCCGCTCCCAGAGCGCCTGCAGCTTGCGCTCCACGGCGAGCAGGTCCGCCTCGTCCGGGTCGTAGGAGACGACGTCCCCGCCCCCGCCGAGGTACACCAGCTGGAGCCGCTTGGGGATCACGCCCTTCCAGCGCCACACCACCAGCGCGTAGAACTTCATCTGGAACATCGCCTTGCCCTCGAAGTCCCGCGAGGGCGCCCGGCCGGTCTTGTAGTCGACGAGGCGGACCTCGCCGGTCGGGGCGACGTCGACCCGGTCGATGTAGCCGCGCAGCAGCAGGCCCGACTCCAGGGCCGTCTCCACGTACAGCTCCCGCTCCACCGGGTGCAGCCGGGTCGGGTCCTCCAGCCGGAACCACTGGCCGACCAGCTTCTCGGCGTCCGCCAGCCAGCGGGTGAGCGCCGCGCCGTCCGGGTCGTCCGGGAACAGCCCGCCGAGCTCCGGCCGCTCGCCCAGCAGCCGCTCCCACTGCGGGCGCAGCAGGCCGAGCGCCCGCTCCGGCGTCCGCTCGACGGCCGCGCTGTCGAACAGCCGCTCCAGCACCGCGTGCACCAGGGTGCCCCGGGTCGCCGCCGCGCTCGGCGGCTCCGGCAGCCGGTCGATCACCCGCAGCCGGTACAGCAGCGGGCAGGTGAGGAAGTCACCCGCACGGGACGGGGACAGGCCGGTCGGGGGCGCCGCCGGGCGCGCCGGGGCCCCGGCGGCACTGGTGGTGTCGGTCTGCTGCATGGCTACGACCCTATTGCCCCGCGCTGCCATACCGCTGCCACCGTGCTGTCACGGGGCTGGGCAGGGCCCGCGCCAGTGGGTATGAAGCCAGACAGAGGGGCGCGCGGCGCCCTGCCGCCGAGATCACGTAGCGTGGGCACACCGGCGCAACTCGGGGGAGTCGACCGAAGGGATCACGGTGAGCGACAGCAGGGGGCAGCAGACCTCCGACCAGCCGCCGCACGGCGGTGGTCGCCCGCCCGGCCGGCCGCCGGAGCCGCGGAAGGAGCGCGGCGGCGGCATCCTCATGGGCCGCCCGTTCGGGGTGCCCATCTACGTCACCCCCTCCTGGTTCGTCATCGCGGCCCTGATCACCTGGGTCTTCGGGGGCCAGCTGAACGACGTCCTGCCGGACCTCGGCGGCTCGCGCTACCTGGTCGCCTTCTCCTTCGCCGTCGCCTTCTACGCCTCCGTCCTGGTGCACGAGCTCGCCCACACGCTGGTCGCGCTGCGCTACCGCCTCGGCGTGCGCCGCATCCAGCTGCAGTTCTTCGGCGGCGTCTCCGAGATCGAGAACGAGGCCGAGACGCCGTGGCGGGAGTTCTGGCTGGCCTTCGTCGGTCCGCTGCTGTCGCTCGTGCTCGGCGGGGTCTTCTACCTCGCCATGCAGGCCGTGGAGCTCTCCTCGGTGCCCGGGGTGCTGCTCACCGGCCTGATGGTCTCCAACCTCGTCGTCGCCGTCTTCAACCTGCTGCCCGGACTGCCGCTGGACGGCGGCCGGATGCTGCGCGCGGTCGTCTGGGCCGTCACCGGCAGGCCGATGACCGGCACCGTCGCCGCCGCGTGGGTCGGGCGGGCGCTGGCCGTCGCCGTGCTCATCGGGCTGCCGCTGATCAGCGCCTCCCGCGGGGTCGGGCGGACCGGCACCGACACCCTCGTCGACGCCGTCATCGCCGCCGTCCTGGCCGCGATCATCTGGAACGGCGCCGGCGCCAGCGTGCGCAACGCCCGGCTCAAGGAGGCCCTGCCCGGCCTGCGGCTGCGCGACCTCGCCCGCCGCACCGTCGAGGTCACCGCCGACACCCCGCTCGGCGAGGCGCTGCGGCGCGCCCGCGAGGCGCAGGCCGGGGCCGTGGTCGTGGTGGACGGCCGGGGCGAGCCGATCGCGATCGTCCGCGAGTCCGCCGTGCGCGCGGTGCCCGAGCACCGCCGCCCGTGGGTCGCCGTCGGACCGCTCGCCCGCGACCTCGAACCCGGCCTGCGGCTCAGCGCCGACCTCACCGGCGAGGACCTCCTGCACGCCGTGCGCGCCACCCCGGCCGGGGAGTACCTGGTGGTCGAGTCCGACGGCCGGGTGTACGGCGTCGTCGCGCTCACCGACATCGAGCAGCGCCTCACCGCCGCCGTCGCGGGGCAGTAGGACGGCACCGGCCGGGGGCGCGGCGGGCGGGAGGTCGCGCTTCCCTTAGGATTGGCCGCATGTCCGAACCGACCGGTGCCGCCCGCCGACGCGGGCCCTTCCAGGTCGGGGACCAGGTCCAGCTGACCGACCCCAAGGGTCGCCACTACACGTTCACGCTCCAGGCCGGGAACCAGTTCCACACCCACAAGGGTGCGTTCCCGCACGACGAGCTGATCGGCGCTCCTGAAGGCACGGTCGTGCGCACCACGGGGAACGTCCCGTACCTCGCGCTGCGCCCCCTGCTCCCCGACTACGTCCTCTCCATGCCACGCGGCGCCGCCGTGATCTACCCCAAGGACGCGGGCCAGATCCTCGCGATGGCCGACATCTTCGCGGGCGCCCGCGTGGTGGAGGCCGGCGTGGGGTCCGGCGCGCTCAGCACCTACCTGCTGCGCGCCGTCGGCGAGCAGGGCATGCTGGCCTCCTACGAGCGTCGGCAGGACTTCGCCGACATCGCCAAGAGCAACGTCGAGCGCTACTTCGGCGGCTCCCACCCGGCGTGGAAGCTCACCGTCGGCGACCTCCAGGACAACCTGGTCGAGAGCGACGTCGACCGCATCATCCTCGACATGCTCGCCCCCTGGGAGTGCCTGGACGTCGCCTCCAAGGCGCTCGTCCCCGGCGGCCTCATCTGCTGCTACGTGGCCACCACCACGCAGATGTCCAAGACCGTCGAGGCGCTGCGCGATCACGGCACCTTCACCGAGCCGCAGGCCTGGGAGACCATGGTCCGCACCTGGCACCTGGAGGGCCTGGCGGTCCGCCCGGACCACCGGATGATCGGCCACACCGGCTTCCTGCTCACCGCCCGCCGCCTCGCCGACGGCGTCGAGCCGCCGCTGCGCCGCCGCCGCCCGGCCAAGGGCGCGTACGGCGAGGACTACGACAACGGGTCGCCCGAGCCGACCCTGCAGGAGCGCGCGGCCGCCCGGGCCGCCGCCCGCGCCGCCGTGGCCGAGGACACCGACCTCGGCTGACGCACGACCGTCGAGGAGGGGTGGGACGGGCGGGCCCGGCCAACCCGCCCGGGGTGCCGCCCCCGTGACCGGTGTGGGA
>NZ_JBHWGV010000189.1:4161-11377 GCF_042732955.1 Kitasatospora sp. NPDC059747
CGGGCCGGGCGCGGGGCCGCCGGCCGCGCGGGGGGGGCGTGCTCCCTCCCCGGGGGCCCGCCCGCGCCGGGGGGGGGGGGGGGGGCGGCGCCCCCCCCCCCCCCCCCCTCCGGCGTTCCCGCCCCGGTCACCGGAGTGCCACCGTGATGTGGGACGATGCCAGCTCACACAGACCACTGGAGGGGACGCCTGGTGGAGACCGCGGTCGGGACGACGGCTGGACAGCAGACCCCGGCGGGCCGCACCCGGCCCGGCCACGTTCGAACCGCCCCGTGGCACTGGGCCCTCGCCCTGGCCGGCTGCGGAGCCGTCGTGGCGAGCGCCCTTGCGGCCTCGCCCGCCACCGGCACGCCGGTGCCCCTCCACGGCAGCGGTCCCAAGGCCGCCCCGGCGGCCCTCGCCCCCGACCCGGCCAAGGCCCAACTCCCGCTCGACTGTGGCCCGTTCCCGGTCAAGCCGACGGTCAGCCTGGCCGCCGACCTCGGCGACGGCCGGCCCAGCACCGTCGTCGCCGCGCACTGCGCCGCCGAGACCGGCACCCCGCCGGACGCCGTCTACCTCCTCGGCGGCACCGCCGAGCGGCCCGTCGTCCTCGCGACCCTCGTCTCCGAGCGCGAGAACCTCACCGTCACCAGGCTCGCCCTGCGCTCGGACGGCACCATCACCGGCCACGCGCAGGGGTATTCGAGCGACGACGTCCCGCGCTTCAGCCCGGACGTCTCACTCGACCTCACCTGGACGCACAAGGGCGGCGGCTGGGTGCGCACCCGGACCGCCGCCCCGAACACCGAGACCTGAGACGCCTATTCGTCGGCGTCCGGCCCGTACACCTCGACCCGGTCGGCGACCCGGCGCACGTGGATGCAGTCGCCGGGGCACTCCTTCGCCGAGTCCACCACGTCCTGAAGCAGCGTCAGCGGCACGGGGGCCGTCTCCCCGGGCTGCTGGCGCAGTTCGTCGTCCGGCCCCTTCACGTAGGCCAGGCCGTCGATGTCGAGTTCGAAGACCTCGGGCGCGTACTGCGCGCAGATGCCGTCGCCGGTGCACAGGTCCTGGTCGATCCACACCTCCAGGGCCTCGTTCGCCGCCGTCCGCTCGGTCACCGACATCGTTGTTCTCCGCCGTTTCTGTCCCGGGTCGCCCCCGTCTGAGGGCAATCCCGCCATTCGTACAACGATCGGACCGGGCCTCCCGGTCGCGATCGGATATCGACTCGCTCGACGATACATCTGGTCCGCTTTGGGCGGTGCGCGGTGGGTATCCCCTTAGCAGAGGGGAAGCACGCAGGGCGAAGATCGGACACGCCCGTTCCATCTTTCTTGATCTAGGGGTTTACGGACCCCTGGTCCCAGGTAGGGTCTGGAAGCGTCCAGCTCCCCGGAGGAGGTGAGGACCGTGGCAGCCCACGATGACGACTACAACCGCAGCACCGGCAGGCCCGCTCGTGGTTCCGACGAGGCCGCTCAGGTCTCGTACCTTGAGCAGGAAATCGCCGTGCTGCGCCGCAAGCTCGCCGACTCGCCGCGCAATTCGAGAATCCTCGAAGAGCGGATCGTCGAGCTCCAGACCAACCTGGCCGGCGTGACCGCCCAGAACGAACGACTCGCCTCCACGCTGCGCGAGGCCCGCGACCAGATCGTGGCCCTCAAGGAAGAGGTGGACCGGCTGGCCCAGCCGCCCGCCGGCTTCGGCACCTTCCTGCAGGCGAACGAGGACGGCACCGCCGACATCTTCACCGGCGGTCGCAAGCTCCGCGTCAACGTCAGCCCCAACGTCGAACTCGACGTGCTGCGGCGCGGCCAGGAGGTGATGCTCAACGAGGCCCTCAACATCGTGGACGCGATGGCCTTCGAGCGCATCGGCGAGATCGTCACCCTCAAGGAGATCCTCGAGGACGGCGAGCGCGCCCTGGTCATCGGCCACACCGACGAGGAGCGCGTGGTGCGCCTCGCCGAACCGCTGCGCGAGGTCACCATCCGGGCGGGGGACGCCCTGCTGCTGGAGCCCCGCTCCGGCTACGTGTACGAGGTCGTGCCGAAGTCCGAGGTCGAGGAGCTCGTCCTCGAAGAGGTCCCGGACATCGACTACCGCCAGATCGGCGGCCTCAGCAACCAGATCGAGCTGATCCGCGACGCGGTCGAGCTGCCGTACCTGCACGCCGACCTCTTCAAGGAGTACGAGCTGCGCCCGCCCAAGGGCGTCCTGCTCTACGGCCCGCCCGGCTGCGGCAAGACGCTGATCGCCAAGGCGGTCGCCAACTCGCTGGCCAAGAAGGTCGCCGAGGTCACCGGCCGCCCCCAGGGCAAGAGCTACTTCCTCAACATCAAGGGCCCCGAGCTGCTCAACAAGTACGTGGGCGAGACCGAGCGGCAGATCCGCCTGGTCTTCCAGCGGGCCCGGGAGAAGGCGGGCGAGGGCACCCCCGTCATCGTCTTCTTCGACGAGATGGAGTCGCTGTTCCGCACCCGCGGCTCGGGTGTCAGCTCGGACGTGGAGAACACCATCGTCCCGCAGCTGCTGGCCGAGATCGACGGCGTGGAGGGCCTGGAGAACGTCATCGTCATCGGCGCCTCCAACCGCGAGGACATGATCGACCCGGCGATCCTGCGGCCCGGCCGCCTGGACGTCAAGATCAAGATCGAGCGCCCGGACGCCGAGGCCGCGAAGGACATCTTCTCCAAGTACCTGAAGGGCTCGCTGCCCTTCCACCCCGACGACCTCAAGGAGCACGACGGCTCGATCGAGGCCACCGTGGCCGCGATGATCCAGTCGGTCGTGGAGCGGATGTACTCGGAGACCGAGGACAACCGCTTCCTGGAGGTCACCTACGCCAACGGGGACAAGGAGGTCCTGTACTTCAAGGACTTCAACTCCGGCGCGATGATCCAGAACATCGTCGACCGCGCGAAGAAGATGGCCATCAAGGACTTCCTCGACCACGGTCAGCGCGGACTGCGCGTCTCCCACCTGCTCGCCGCCTGCGTGGACGAGTTCAAGGAGAACGAGGACCTGCCCAACACCACCAACCCGGACGACTGGGCCCGCATCTCCGGCAAGAAGGGCGAGCGGATCGTCTTCATCCGCACGCTGGTCACCGGCAAGCAGGGCGCCGAGTCCGGCCGCTCCATCGACACCGTCGCCAACACGGGGCAGTACCTGTAACCGCACCACTCTTTCGATCCGCAGGACGAGGCCGGCACCCGGCCCCGGAACAGCACGCACCCCGTCCGGCTGTGGCGCCTCGCGGCCCCGCAGCCGGACGGCGCGTCTCGGGGCCCGGCCGTCGGCCCCGCGTTCTAGGCTCGACGCACCGTTCGCGGGCAGACCGCCGGCACCGGTGTTGTTCAGCGGTACGTCAGCGTGTTCCGCCCAGGGGGGCGGCGCACCGGGGCAAGGAGGGCCGCATGACCGTACGGCGCGTGATGGGCATCGAGACCGAGTACGGGATCTCCGTGCCCGGCCACCCCAACGCCAACGCCATGCTCACCTCGTCCCAGATCGTCAACGCGTACGCGGCGGCGATGCACCGGGCCAGGCGGGCCCGCTGGGACTTCGAGGAGGAGAACCCGCTGCGCGACGCCCGGGGCTTCGACCTCGCGCGCGAGGTGGCGGACGCCAGCCAGCTCACCGACGAGGACATCGGCCTCGCCAACGTCATCCTCACCAACGGGGCCCGGTTCTACGTGGACCACGCGCACCCCGAGTACAGCTCGCCCGAGGTCACCAACCCGCGCGACGCCGTGCTCTGGGACAAGGCCGGCGAACGGATCATGGCGGCCGCCGCGCAGCGCGCGCTGGAACTGCCCAACGGGCAGACCATCCACCTGTACAAGAACAACACCGACAACAAGGGCGCCTCCTACGGCACCCACGAGAACTACCTGATGAAGCGGGCGACGCCGTTCGCCGACATCGTCCGCCACCTCACCCCGTTCTTCGTCTCCCGCCAGGTGGTCACCGGCGCCGGCCGGGTCGGGATCGGCCAGGACGGCTCCGCCCACGGCTTCCAGATCAGCCAGCGGGCCGACTACTTCGAGGTCGAGGTCGGCCTGGAGACCACCCTCAAGCGGCCGATCATCAACACCCGCGACGAACCGCACGCCGACGCCGAGAAGTACCGCCGGCTGCACGTGATCATCGGGGACGCCAACCTCTCCGAGATCTCCACCTACCTCAAGCTGGGCACCACCGCGCTGGTCCTGTCGATGATCGAGGACTCCTTCATCGCCTCCGACCTCGCCGTCGACCAGCCGGTGCGCACCCTGCACCGGGTCTCCCACGACCCCACGCTCAAGCACCTGATCACCCTGCGCAACGGGCGCAAGCTCACCGCCGTCCAGCTGCAGCTGGAGTACTTCGAGCTCGCGCGCAAGTACGTCGAGGACCGCTTCGGCACCGACGCGGACGAGCAGACCGTGGACGTCCTGGCGCGCTGGGAGGACGTCCTCGGCCGGCTGGAGCGCGACCCGATGTCGCTCTCCCGCCAGCTGGACTGGATCGCCAAGCGGGAGATCCTGGAGGGCTACCGCAGCCGCGACGCCCTGGAGTGGGACAACCCGCGGCTGCACCTGGTGGACCTCCAGTACAGCGACGTGCGGCCCGAGAAGGGCCTCTACAACCGCCTGGTGGCCCGCGGCAGGTTCGAGCGGCTGGTCACCGAGGAGGAGGTCGAGCGGGCCGTCTCCAAGCCGCCGGAGGACACCAGGGCGTACTTCCGCGGGCGCTGCCTGGACCAGTACGCGGAGCACGTGGCGGCGGCGTCCTGGGACTCGGTCATCTTCGACCTGCCGGGCCGCGACTCGCTGCAGCGGGTGCCCACCCTGGAGCCCCTGCGCGGCACCCGCAACCACGTCAAGGAACTGCTGGACCGCTGCCGGACGGCCGAGGACCTGCTCCGGGTCCTCTCCGGCGGGTAACTTTTCGATCACCACGGGTGAACGTCCGCCGAATGGGAATCATCCGGGGTGGCAGCGGGTGTTGGACAGGAAGCGCCACCGGCAAACCGGGAGCGGCAGTCGCACCTTGTGTATAGGGTCGGTGCAGCAAGCAGCGACCCAACCGTGCCAGACGATTCGAGCGGGGTGAGGGAAATGGCGAGCAAGGACACCGGCGGCGGCCAGCAGCGGGCGAACCGCTCCTCCGAGGAGGTCGAGGAGCAGGCCGCGGAAACCCAGAATTCCGACGACCTCAAGGAGCGCCAGGAAAAGCTCAGCGACGACGTCGACGCGGTCCTGGACGAAATCGACGAAGTGCTCGAGTCGAACGCCGAGGATTTCGTGCGGGGATTTGTCCAAAAGGGTGGGCAATAGTCCGCCGCGGGGCATTGCGGAATTCACGGTCGTGACCGTCGGGGACGGCCGGGCGGCCACGGCCGTCCGCCCGTCCCGGCTCCGGCCCTCCACACGTGGACGTTGATCGTCGGCGGGTAGGGTGCGGGGATCGCGCGCTTCAAGCTACCTGGAAGGAATCGTGTGGAAGCCAACACTCGTGGCACCGGGCGTCTACCGGCTGCCTTCCTGACCCCGGGGTCCTCCTCGTTCCTCGACTTCCTCGCCGAGCACAAGCCGGAGTTGATCCCCGGCCGGCGCGGGCTGCCCGAGGGCACGGTGGTCGAGGCCCCGCACGGGACCACGATCGTGGCCGCGGTGTTCGACGGCGGTGTGATCATCGCCGGTGACCGTCGCGCCACCATGGGCAACGTGATCGCCCAGCGGGACATCGAGAAGGTGTTCCCGGCCGACGAGTACAGCGCGGTCGGCATCGCCGGCACCGCCGGTCTCGCGGTCGAGATGGTCCGGCTGTTCCAGCTGGAGCTGGAGCACTACGAGAAGATCGAGGGCGCCACGCTCTCCCTGGAGGGCAAGGCCAACCGGCTCACCAGCATGATCCGCGGCAACCTCGGCATGGCGATGCAGGGCCTCGCGGTGGTGCCGATGTTCGCCGGCTACGACCTCGACCTCGGACGCGGCCGGATCTTCGGCTACGACGTCACCGGCGGGCGCTCCGAGGAGCGCGGCTTCGCGGCCACCGGCTCCGGCTCGGTGTTCGCCCGCGGCTCGATGAAGAAGCTCTACCGGGAGGGCCTGACCGCCGACCAGGCCGCCACCCTGGTCGTCCAGGCGCTCTACGACGCGGCCGACGACGACTCCGCCACCGGCGGCCCCGACCTCGCCCGCAAGATCTACCCCATCGTCTCGCTGATCACCGCGGACGGCTTCCACCGGCTCACCGAGCCGGAGGTCGCGCGGATCGCCGTCTCCATCACCGACCAGCGCCTCACCCACCCCGACGGCCCGCAGGCCCCGCTGCTCTAGCCGCCCACCTCACAGGAAAGGGACGACCGCCGGTGTCGACACCGTTCTACGTCTCGCCCCAGCAGGCCATGGCGGACCGCGCGGAGTACGCCCGCAAGGGCATCGCGCGCGGTCGCAGCGTGGTCGTGCTCACCTACGCCGACGGCATCGTCTTCGTCGCGGAGAACACCTCGCGGGCGCTGCACAAGGTCTCCGAGATCTACGACAAGATCGCCTTCGCGGCGGTCGGCCGCTACAACGAGTTCGAGAACCTGCGGATCGGCGGCGTGCGCTACGCCGACCTGCGCGGCTACTCCTACGACCGGGCCGACGTCACGGCCCGGGGCCTCGCCAACGTCTACGCCCAGACGCTCGGCACGATCTTCTCCTCGGTCGGCGAGAAGCCGTACGAGGTCGAGCTGATCGTCGCCGAGGTCGGCCGGACGACGGAGGAGGACCAGATCTACCGCCTCACCCCGGACGGTTCGATCGTCGACGAGAAGAACTACGTGGTGGTCGGCGGCAACGCCGACTCCATCGGCAACTACCTGGGCCAGCGCCACCGCGCCGGCATGGCGCTGGGCGAGGCGGTGCGGGTCGCCGTCGACTCCCTGGCCCGGGACCCCAACGGCGGCAGCGCCCGCAGCCTGACGCCGGAACAGCTGGAGGTGGCCGTCCTCGACCGCCAGCGGTTCCAGCAGCGGAAGTTCAAGCGGATCCTGGGCGGCCAGCTCGGCCGGCTGCTCGACGGGGACCAGTCCGCGGCGGACGACGAGGACGGTCCGGCGGCCACCCCGCCGTCGGACGAGTAGTGCCTTCGGAGTCCCGTGCGGCGCGCGATCGCCGCACCGGACGACGGTGCCCCGGCGGGGGGTCGCCCCGCGTGGCGGCGGTTTCGGAACTCTCCGTCAAGAACAAGTCGT
>NZ_JBHWGV010000190.1:0-10852 GCF_042732955.1 Kitasatospora sp. NPDC059747
CGGCACACGCCCCCCCTCGGTGGGGGCCTCAAAATTTGCTGGGGTGGGTGGCTTTCCCCTTTTTTTTTCAATTTTTTTATTGCGGGGGGCCTCTTGTGGCGCCCCGCCACAAATCCATTTCAGGATTGATAGCGGAGGGCATCTTGCAGGTCACGATTGACGGAGTTACCTACGTCAGCCATGAGGACCCCGCATGGAGGCGCGAGAAGAATTATATGGCCAAGGTTGACCTCGCTCCGTTCGACCTTGCAGGGATGCTCGAGCAGCTGTGGCTTCGGGAGCTCGAAGAGGGCGGCGGCTATGAGGTTTGTTGCATCCCCTTTTATGCCTACGGTCTTGCGCTGGGCGACGTGGTGGGAAAGAGCGGGTCGGACACCGTTGATAGTTTGATCAGTAAGTCGGGGCGTCGTGTCCTTCGGGTCTTCTTCGCCGAGCCTCGGCCTTCGGTGGACAGTCGGTCTGCGCTCCGTAGCGCAGTGGACTTGGCCGGGCTTCTGAGTGAATGGAACGGCGATCGCCTCGCCGCGATCGATGTCCCGGATATTTCGGTGATGCAGCCGGTCTTCGATTCTGTCCAGAGTGAAATTCAGAATGGAACGGCTTTCTGGGAGTGGAGTGATGCCAAGAACTTCAGGTCTGCCTAGGATGACCGGTTCTGAAATCCTTGGAATTAGCCAGGCTGGTGAAAGCATCTCGGCGAGCTCGTCGAAAAAGCAGGAGCAAGAATCAGTGGCTCGCGATGAGCTACTGATGGAGCTCTCGGGGTTTCTACTATCGGCGCATTCGCGGCTAATTGAGGAGATTCCTGAATTGCGCGAAAATCAGCCATCCGGATGATCAATGGGAGCTCGCAGCCGCAATTTCGACGAAGTTAGATTGCATGCCCAGAGGCCCCGCTGAAGAGTCTTCAGCGGGGCCTCTGGGCGTCTTGACGGCAGTAGTTGACGGCAACGTCAGTGGACGGGTGCTGCACAAAGCGGCGGATCGTCGCCTTCAGCGGGCTCGGCGCGGTCGGCTGCGGGGCGCTGGAGGGTGTTGCCGAGGGCGTCGATGGCCTGGCGCTGGAGGCGGAGCCGGACGTGGGCATACACCGTCGCGGTCACGCCGATGTGGGCGTGGCCCAACAGTTCCTTGATGACGACGAGTTCGATGCCCTGTTCCAGGAGGAGGGTCGCCGTCGAGTGCCGGAGGTCGTGGAAGCGGATGCGGCGGAGCCTGGCCCGGCGGAGCAGGGCGGTGAAGTGCCGGGTGAGGGTGGCTCCCTCGATGGGGGACCCGTCGGGCCGGGTGAAGACGTAGCCGCTGTCCTTCCAACCCGTGCCCGCCGCTTCGCGTTCCTGGCGCTGCCGGTCGTGGTGTTGTCCGAGGGAGCGCAGGCACGGCGTGGGTAGGGCGATGCGCCGTTCGGAGCTCTGGGTCTTGGTCGGCAGAGCGGTCAGGCCGCCGGTGTTGGTGCGCTGGAGGGTGCGGCGGATGCTGGCGGTTCCGCCGGCCAGGTCGAGGTCTTCCCAGCGCAGCCCGAGGAGTTCGCCCTTGCGGAGCCCGGTGCGCAGGGCGAGTTCGAACAGCGCGTGCAGACGGTGGTCGTGGGTGGCGGCGAGGAATGCGCGGGCCTCCTGGGTGGTGAGGGGTTCGAAGCGGCGAGGGCGAGGTGTGCCCATCCGGACGTTGCGGGCCACGTTGCGCGGGATCTCCTCTTCGCGGACGGCGTGCTCCAGAGCGGACTTGAGTACGGAGTGGACGTAGGCCAGCGTCAGCGGGGACAGGCGCTTGGAGCAGCACTTCCCGATGGCACAGCACTGCGGCTGGTCGCGGGCGGTGTCCATGCCGCGCGCGCAGCACTGGCAGGTGGTGCGGAGTTGGTCGAGCCAGGTGCGGACGTCCTTGGCGGTGAGCTTGGCGAGCTTCTTTCGTCCGAGGCCGGGGATGAGGTACAGGCGGACGACGGCGGTGTAGCGGGTGTGGGTGTTCTCGCGGAGCCGGTGGACGGCGACGGTCTCCAGCCAGTAGGTGAGGAAGGCGGCGATGCTGCCTTGCGCGGAGGGGGCGGGGACTCCGCGGTTACTGGTGGCGATCTTCTCGGTGAGTTTGACCAAGGCGTCCTTGCGGGTGTTCCCGTAGACGCGGACGCGCTTGCGGGTGTCGCCGACGGCCAGGACGTAGCCGGCGGCTTCCCAGCGGCCGTCCTTGCGCTCATAGACGGTGCCGTCACCGTTGGCGCGGACCCTGCGAGAACTGGTGCTGGGGCCGGGGTTGGTTTCGGAGCTGGTCATCAGGCTGCCTCTGCGAGTTGGTGGTGGACGAGGGCGGTCAGAGCGTGGGCGGGGATGCGGCGGGCGCGGCCGATGGTGATCGAGGCGAGCTGCCGGGTGCGGATGAGGTCGTAGACGGTGGAGCGGCTGATCCTTAGGCGTGCCATGACCTCGGGAACGGTGAGGAGCTCGGTCTCGGCGGTCACGCGATCGCCCCCGTCTGGACGGGGGTGGTCAGCGGGTCGGTGGAGTGACCGGCCCGGTCACGGGAGCGCTGTGCGTGCCTGGGGCGGCTTGGCTGCTCGGGCCGGGGGCGCGGTGTGGTGGACAGGAGGTCGGCGAGGTGCACGAGTTCGGGTAGGAGGCCGGTTCCGGCGTACTGCCAGTGCGAGATCACCAGCGTCGTGTCCGCGCCGCCGGATCGCCCGTTCTTCGCGCGGTGACCTGCGCGGTGACCGGGGCCGGGGTCGGTGTGACCGGCGGTCAGGTCATTGCGGTCCTGGCGGTCACTGTGCCGGTCAGGGACCGGGTGGCCCTCACCGGTCGGTTCCTGGCCGGCGTGTCGGCCGACAGCTGCCGGGTCGAGCGGCGTCGAGGCAGAGGTGGCGTCATCTTGGCGGCCGCGCCAGGTGGTGCGTTCGGCTCGGAGGTGGGTGAGGGTGGTGGAGTAGTGACGGGTGCGGGTGGAGAAGTGGCCTCGGAAGCCGAGCATGTGGGCCCACTGGCGCAGGCGGAGGTGGGTGTGCTCGGGCCGGGTGCCGAGGTGCCAGGCGGTGTGGATCATGCGGCGGGCGTGGTCGGTGAGGTCGTGCTGGGCGAGTTCGGCGAGGAAGCGCAGTCGGCGGTCTAGGGTGCCGGTGGTGGTTTCGGCTCCCTTGGTGGCGTACTTGGCGATGTAGGCGGCGACGTGGCGGTCGGTGACGGGGACGTCGCCGGTGAAGTCGGTACTGTGGATCGCGCGGACGTCGATCTGCCGCCCGAACCGGAACACCGAGGGTTCCGGCGGCTGGGCCCGGTCGCCCTCCCCGGCCCCGGAGAGGTGCTGGACGCGGGTGCGTTTGGCGGCTGCGAGGATGGCGTGGTCGAGAAGCTGGGTGGTGGCCCAGGTGGGTGCGGTGCTGTTGGGGCCGGTGGGTCCGTCGATGCGGATGACGGTGTGGAAGTGGATCTGGCCGCGCTTTTGGTATTCGGCGACCTTGGCGTAGGAGAGCGTGGCGTGGTGGCGCAGGGTGCGCTGGGTCAGTCCGGCGGCCTTGGCGATCTCGCGGCGCAGGTGGGTGGTGAAGCGTGCCCACAGGGCGGGGGCGTGGGCGTTCCACAGGACCGCGCCGGTGTAGTCGTACCGCTGCGGGTTCAGCGGGGTGCCGAGGAGCGGGTCGCCGTCGGCGTGCCGGGTGCCGCAGGTGCAGGGGGTGGTGCCGGGTTGGTTGTGGACGGGGCCGAAGCCGGGGGCGGTGAGGGTGGCGAAGACGCGGGGGTGGGTGGCGACGCTGGTGGGGACGGTCTTGCCGCCGCGTAGTCCGGCGGCGATGAGCTGGTAGGTGTCGTAGCGGTAGAGGGTGGAGCAGGCAGGGCAGCGGGTGGTGCGGCGGTTGCCGCAGCGCACCAGGAGTTCGCCGGCGGGCAGGTGGCGGCTTTCGAGGTGGTCGAGGACCTGGCCGGTGGCGGTGTCCAGGCGGGTACGGTGGCCGGTCATCCGGATCGGGCGGGCGCAGCCGCCCAGGGAGCCGATCTGCCGGGCCAGGGGCGCGAGGTATCCGGCGGCGGCGAGCTTGGCCAGCCTGGCGGTCAGCCGCGCCCGGCGTTCCAGCGCCGAGTTCCTGTTCGCGGACGTGTCGGGGCTGGTGGTGAGCGCCGGTGCGGCGAACGCCGCGCTGGCGGGAGTGGAGGTGGTTGCGGGGGTGGAGAGTTGGAGCTGCGCGGGCATGGGGACAGACCTCCGGCAGGAGTCGGGAGAAGAGGAGAGGCGATTGAGGGGCGACCCGGGTGATCGGCGCACGTGGGCACGGTGCGCGTGACGGCGGGCGCGGATGGTGGGCCGGGGACGTCTGGCCTGGTCAGCAGTGGTGTTCACCAGCGGTGCGTGAAGGTAGCATCGCTTCAAGCGCGCATTCAAGTGCATCCCTCCTCATCTGTTTCGGTGGCCGGTGGGACGCGAGTACTGTGGCCCCGGTCTTCCGTTTTGGACGGGCCGGATTTCAGTGGTAAAGGCGCAGAGAAGGCGGGGTGACCTGCGGTGACGGTGGGACGGCGGGGGCGTAGACCGGCGGGCGGCACGGTGCTGCTGACGTTCGAGGTCATCGCTGAGGCCCTGCGGGAACGGATTCGCTCCGGCGGGCTGAAGCCCGGGGACGCGCTGCCGACGCAGGCCGTGTTGATGGCGGAGTACGGGGCCTCCAGCCTGTCCGTGCAGAAGGCCATGGTCCTGCTGAAGCAGGACGGCTACGCGATCTCCCGCCCCGGCAAGGGAGCCTTCGTCGCCCACCCCGACGCCGACACCGACGGCGACTCAGGTGACGGGGCGGCGGGGAACACACCCGTCGGCGGGACGGCGGCGCGCGTCGAGGCGCTGGAGCTGGCACTGGCCGAGACGCTTGATCAGCTCAACGCTCTGCGCGCCCGCGTCGAGGCCCTCGAAGCGGGCGGCACCGAGCGAGGTTGCTGACCCGTCGGCCGCTGGACGGCAGGGGCTGGAGCTGTGCGTCCAGATTTTCTCTACGAGGTTCAAGGCGGGCCCCGCCCGTTGGAGGTGGCCCGACGTCGCCGACCGACCCAGGGTCGGGCCGGCCCCGAGGTCTTCACGGGTGTCGGCGGTCAGGCGGTCCACCGGGTCGTGAGCGGGGCTCGACTGGTGCCCGATGGGAGCAAGTTGTGGGGTAAGCGCTGCTTACCCCAGCACCGCCCAGGGTCGGAGCAAGTTGTGGGCTATGGACTCCTTGCCCGCAACGTGGAGCAAGTTGTCGCCTGCGACCGTCCTACGGACGGATCGTGGGCAGCAGGGTCGGCCAGGGGCCCGACCCGCTTCTATCGCCGGGCTCGCCGAGGGCGGTGGCCGAGTCGCCTCCGGCACGGCGCGAGGCTCCCCGCCGACCGCACCCGCGCCGAGCGACCAGCCCACGCACGAGCAGTGCCGTACCGCGTGCCGAGACGCCGACCAGCAAGCAGCAGTCCGAACTCGCCCCCCGCGATCGGGAGGGTCAGGACGCCAGAAGTTCCGCGACTTCGGGGACGTCGCCGAACGCCCGAAGCCGGTCCAGCACGATCCGCGTGCGCTCCGTGGTGCGTTCGCTGCCGCTCTGCCCCAGGGCGAGCATCCGGCCAGCCGTCCCGGCTGCGGCCTCAGGCTCGTTCGCATCGGCGTAGGCCACGGCCAGCCAGGACAGGTACAACGCCAATTCCCTCGCGTGACTGGCGTCGTAACGGCCCAGGACGTCCGTCAGCAGCGGAACGGCGCGCAGGGGCCGGTGCAGCTCGGTGTAGACGCGTGCCTCCATGACCTGCAGTTCCCCGGCGTCCATCCAGTACAGGTACGAGGGCGACTCGGTGCCGGTCGAGTCCTGGGCCAGGGCCTCGCTGGCCTCCCCGAGGGCAGCCATCGCCGGGCGGTCCTGGCCGGCGCGGGTGTGCGCCCAGGCCACCCGGTCCAAGTACAGCGCGCGGGCCTTGGCTGGAGCATCGGGACCGGCCTCCGCCACGGCGGCGGCAGCCAGGTCCACCGCGTCGCGGGGGCGTCCGGTGTTGCTCCACTGGTAGGCCAGCGAGCCCGCCACGTTCCCCGACAGCACCCCGTCCCCGGCGGCACGGGCAGCGCTGATCCCGAGCCGGTAGATCCGCTCCGCCTCGGCATGCTCGCCCGCGTCGGAGGCGACCCAACCGGCGATCTGCGCCAATTCGCCAATCGCCCGCAGTAGTTCGCGGCCCACCTGCTCGGCGTGGGTGCCCTCGCGGTAGAGCGTGACCGCCGCCCGCAGTTCCCGCAGGGCCGGGCCGATCAGGTCCTTCCCGTACACCACGTCGTCGGCCAGCCGCAGGCCGTGCACCCGCCGAGCCAGGTCGGCGACCTGCCCGGCGCCGATCCGCCGGCCGGTACGCGCACTCAGCGGGGCCAGCGGGTCGTCCTCGGGCAGGAAGTCGGCCAGGGTCGGCACACGCGGCGTGGGCACGGCCGGTGGGACGGCCTTGGCCGCCTCCATCAGCTCGCGCGGCACCTCCAGTACCTGCGCGAGGAAGGGAAGCCACTCCCGGGGAGAGCGAGTGCCGATCTCCCAGCGCGACACGTCGTTTCGTGTCGGTGGAACCCGCCCGGGAGCGGCCTGGGCCAGCGCGTCGGCCAGCCGCCGCTGACTCCAACCTCGCGCCAGGCGAAGCCGCCTGATGAGTTCCCCGACCGTCTCGCGCACCAGGCCAGCTTGGCAGACACAGCGGCAGACACGCTGGCTACTCCGCAAGGTTCACGCCAACGGGATCCTGATCAACAGATCCGGCCGAGGAAGGGAAAGCAGCATGGCCAAGGCGACACGGTGGCGGGAGCGCCCCGGCTCCGTCTGCGCGGAGTGCGTCAGGCTCCGCAAGCGTGCCCGCGCAGCTGTGCGCAGCCACGACCGCTCCCGGCTGGCCGACCTGCGGGTGATGCAGGACAGCCACCGCAAGGCCGACCACGGGCAGGCGCAGATGAACCAGGACGGCGGTCGTCCGGAACACCTGGCGCGCAGGAACGCGGAGTCCGCGGTGGGCGGCCTGCGGTTGCTCCCGTGGACCGCGCCGGACGGCCGCCTCTGCTACCTGAGCACCAATGGTCAGGGCTACCTCTCGGCACTCGCCGACGGCATCGAAGCGATGCAGCTCAGCATGGGTGAAGAACTGTTGGCGTATGCCCGGGGCGTCCTGGCTCCGGGAGAGCGGGTGCCGTCGAGCGTCGAGTACCGGTGGCTGGCCTGCCGGCTGACCGAGGCTCTGTCGGACGCCCTCAACGTCGCGGACTCGCGCGGGCAACGCATCCCCACTCCCCAGCAGGAAGCCGACGAACGCTGATGGGCATGACCAGCCGCTACCGGTTCCGCGAGTACAACGTGATGACCGACCCTGACCCCATGGCGCTGCCGACCTTCGAGGCAGTCTGCATCACCGGTGAAGAAGAGGACTGCGCAGCCGCATCGGGCCGGATGCACACCCCCGAAGACCTGACCCGCTGGATCGCCGGGCACTGCGCGCAGACCGGTCACCAGTCGTACGAGCAGAGCACCCGCATCATCGTCCGCGCTGAGCCCGGAGCATGGCAGTAAGATCACGCGCGCAGCCAGCGGCAGGGCAATTGGTCTATACCTCTGACGGCAGTAGTGACGGCAACAACCACGGAATTCGGCGCACATCCACGGACGCCAACGGACCGTCAAACCACCGTTGACCTGCGACAAAGCAGGTAGAGAGGGGTCGCGTAGCACACGTACTATGTGCTGGCGGGGACAACGCCGGTACTCGTTCACAATTGCCAGGGAGGCTACGATGCTTCCGGGGCAGTGTGTTCCTGCCCCAGCCCAAGGCCTGCTACGTGGACTATCGACGCGATCCAGCATCCAGATAGCGCAATCCATGCAGCCGAGCAAGGTGGTGAGGGCATGATGGTGACCCTCGACAGAGCGGGTGCAGATGCCAGACGCGCCAATAATTTGCGAGGCATAGCAACTCAACCAGGCCTAGATAGAGATGAATTCCCGCCCGCGGTTTTCAAGGAAGGGGCAGGCGCCCACGTAAAGCATATTCTGCTCGGGGACAATCGAGGCGCCGGTTCCGATATGAAGAACCAGCTCATAGATATTCCGAATGGCAGCCGGGTGAGGGTCACAATTATGAGCCTCGCCTACATATTGGGGCAGACTCCATGATATGTGAGGTGCAATGAACAAGTTGCTGTCGATTGCGAGTGGGGCAATCTCCCCCAGTGCGCCGAAGGTCGTCTCGGCTTTTGGTAGCTTTGCCAATTCTCTCGATGCTCTGCTGGTCGAAATGAATGGATTCTACGCTTTTGAGTCGGCACTTCATGTTTTCCCTTCGGGGGAGGCTGGACTTCCGGGTCGGTCTGTTGAGGAGTGGAATTCAAAGTCGCTTTGGCGGGATAGCTACGGTCACTTGATGCCGGATGTAATCTTCTTTGCGGAAGATGTTTTCGGCGGTCAGTTTGCCGTAGCTCGGGACGGTGTCGTCTACTCCTTTAATCCTGAGACTGCTGCTCTTGTGAGATTCTCCGAAGACGTTGCGAGGTGGCGGGGTGATGTTATTGCAGACTGGAATCATGCCACAGGTTATTCTGTGGGACATGAGTGGCAGATGCGGAATGGGCCGCTGCCCGTCGGGCATAGGCTTGTGCCGAAGATCCCCTTCGTCGTTGGTGGGGAATTTTCCTGCGAAAATATGGTCCCCGTGGAGGCTGCGGCGGCGCTGAAATATTGGGGCAGATTCGCACTTGCAATTGCAGGGGGGCGGGATGGTGACCAATTCAGGTTCGATCCGAATGTGATTGAAGGGTTGAGGTGTGGAATTTGGTCATCGAGAGGAGAATCCACCTGTCGCTGCTTCGGGTGACATCATTGTGGATGAACTCTAGCCGGCGATAATTTCATATTAGACGTACGAGCCCTCATCGGCCGCGAGGTCGATGAGGGCTCGGTGTGTCTATCGTCCGGAAGCGGACGGGGGAATAAGGTGCTTGGTGGCCTAGTAATATGACCTTGCCGATGTTTTGCGGGTGAGTAGCACTGTTGGCATATGGGGCTGAGGATGGTCAGCGCCTGTGACTACACTGATCTTCGGCGCGGGGGCGCTGCTCCGGAGGTTCACCGTGACCGCCCCCCTGCCCTCTCAGCCCGCGGGCGACCCGACGGGCCAGCCGTCGGCCCCGTCCGCGCCGGACACTGGCAGCACGCTGATCACCCAGGACACTCTGACCCGTCTCCTCGCCCGTGAGAAGAGCCAGGGCGAGCGCGCCGCCGTCAAGAAGCTCGTGGCCGACCTGGGCTTCGCGGACAGCGGCGCCCTGTCCGCCTGGGTCGAGGCGCAGCGCGCGGCAGAGCAGGCCTCGCTGTCCGAGGTCGAGCGGCGGGAGCAGGCCGCCGAGCAGCGCGAGCGTGCCGCGGAGCAGCGTGAGGCGGAGGCGTTCGCCCGCCTTCGGGCCGCCGTGCGGCAGACGGCGCTCGCCCGCCTGGGCGCGGGCGGTGACGACCTCGCCGACGCCGATCGGCTGCTCGACGTTCCCGACGACGCCGACGAGCAGGCCGTTGCCGCCGCAGCCGCCGCCCTCAAGGAGCGCCGACCCGGGCTGTTCGGCACCGCAGCGCCCACCACGCCGCCGCCCGCGCCCGGGAGATCCCCGGCGGGCGGGCCGCCGCCGCGAGGCCAGGCCCCCGCCACCGCCGGCTCCGCCGGCCTGGACATGGCCCGCCGCCGCGGCTTCCTGCCCACCAGCTGACAGCCACCTGACCCGGCAGCAACCCGGGACCCGCGGGGACCACGCCCCATTCGCCCGTGGACAGCACCACCGAGCGGTGAGTGCCCGAACCCCACCGCCCACCCGACCCCGAGGAGGGGCCGCCTTGACCGTTCAGCCGATCTCCACGTCGGCGTCGTACACCGCCGACCGCAGCTGGCTCGGCTCCCTGCACGGCATCGACTCCACCGAGACCATCACCCTCGACATCACCAAGTTCACCACCGGCATCCACTACCAGCCCTCCGCCGACACCACGCAGCCGTACAGCCGCGTGCTGTCCGGCGTCCCCGTCGCCCGGATCACCGCGTCCGGCCTCTACGGCCAGTTCGACCCGGCCGCGACGGACGGCCGCCAGCAGCTGGCCGGCCTGGTCTTCGCCGACGCCGTGTTCCCGCCCGGCCAGACCAAGGTCGCCGCCGCGATGCTCTGGCACGGCGTCGTACGCGCCGCGAAGGTCCCCGGCGGCCTCGACCCCAGCAAGATCCTGCCGTCGTCCACCGGCTCGCTGATCCGCTTCGTCTGAAAGGAGATTGACCTGTGACCATCCAGGACCTGCTGACCGGCGTCAGCGCCACCGACCTGACCGCGTTCGCCCGATCGATCCCCACCCCGGCCGACTTCCTGCTCACCCAGAACATCCTGCCCACAGTCGTCGCCACAGAAGTGAAGTGGCGCATCCGGCAGACCAGCCGCTACGTCAACACTGCCAAGTACTGCACCTATGACGCCTCGGTGCCGTTCGCCGAGCGCCAGGTTGGCGGAACATCGACGATCACCTGCTGGCGATCACGCCGCTGGTCGGCACGAGCACCTCACCCTCGCCCCATGTCAGCCGCGTGACCTGCAACTTCAAGGCCATCAGACTGTGGAATCACGGGCTCCTGCCAGGACTGCAACCCTAAGGCGCTTCCGCAGAGCGGGCTCGGCGTGGGAAACGATCACGTCGAGCGTGGGAACGCGCTCCGCTCGGCCTTGCACAGGTCCTGATCAACGAGTTTCGTCGGCGCCCCTACGACGCCGCCGGCAACCAGCTCATCCGCCGCGACCCTGGCAAGACCACCATCAACCTGGGCGGCGACGAACTCGTCTACAGCGGCGGCACCATCACCGGCGTCCG
>NZ_JBHWGV010000191.1:0-10675 GCF_042732955.1 Kitasatospora sp. NPDC059747
TCTCTCTCGCCCCCCCCCCCCCCCCCTGGCCGCGCCTCCCTCCCGACTGCGCGGGGGCGGGCCCGCCCCCCCCCCCGGGGGGGGGGCCGGGGGGCGGCCACGGCCGCGACGCCGGTCGCCTTGAACATGGCACGGCGACTGAAGGGGCGAGCCGGCATGGCGAACTCCACGGTGTGTAAGAGAAGAGAACGGGGAGTGCAGCGGCCAAGGAATCCGCACACAAGGGCTGTTCGGCTCCAGCCGGCTACCGCAGGCGCGGCGCCCGCCCGCCCGCCTGTTACAAGAGTGTTAACGCTCACAAATAGCGTGTCAATACTTTCGACGGGCAGTACCGGCAACGTCGCTGCGGCCCAACTGTCCTGCATCCCCGCCGTCCGAGCTTTCCCGCCCCCACCAACCTCGGGAATCTCTTCACCCGTCACGTCGACACCTGCCCCGGCACCTTCCGCCGCATCCGCCAAGGCCAGCAGCAGTTCCGTGAAGGCCAATTGGCGCGCGCGGCCGATGCTGTCGAAAGCGATTCGACAGTCCTTCGAGGGCGATTCGACAGTCAGCAGGTGAAAGAAGTGTGTCCCCCTGCACAGAGCCTTGCTGCGCTGAGTCCCCGTCATTATTACTGTCCACAGACGCAAGCGCTTCGACCCTTCGCACCTGCATCCGGCGAGCCCGGTGCTTGCGAGCAAGGGGACCGAGCACCGTTCCCGCAGTTCCTGAGCGCGCCACCTCGGACGGGGCTGAGCCGCGCCCGTCCCGAGCCCGGACCCGCCGGCGAGCGACACCTCGCCGCGCCGGACCCCGCCACCAGACCGGGGAGTCCGGAACAACCCATCGCCGTCCTTGGAGGGACACATGAGATGGCACACCCGTAAATCCATCAGCAGCAAGTCGGCCGGGTCCGGTCGGCTGGTCCTTGTCGTCGCCGTGATCGCCGGGTTCCTGAGCTTCGCGTCTCCGGCTCAGGCCCAGGTGTACTCCACCTGCGACAAGGGGGGTCAGTACACCCAGGGCAGCTGGACGATCTACAACAACATCTGGGGCCAGAACGCCGGTTGGCAGTGCCAGACCGTCGACAGCATCAAGTCCTGGTACGTCGACGCCGGCCACTCCGGCGGCGGGATCAAGTCCTACCCGAACACCTCGGTCCGGCCCCGGACGCCGCTGTCGCAGTTGAACTCGGCGGGCTTCTGGTTCAACACGTCGTCGGCCCCCGTCTCCGGCAGTGACTGGTGGAACTGGACGAGCGACTTCTGGTCGACCGGCAACCAGGACGAGATCATGGTCTTCACCAGCTGGTCCGGGACGGCAGGCGGCTGGGGACGGCAGATCGCGTCCAACGTGACCATCGGCGGCATCCAGTACGCGTCGGTCTGGCAGGCCGATCCCGGCTGGAACGTCCTGCAGCTCATCCCTGCCCAGCAGAGCAACACCGGCACCATCGACGCCTCGGCGGTCTGGCGATGGGCCGCGTCGCAGAACCTCCTGCGCAACACCGACTTCGACACGATGCAGTTCGGCATCGAGATCACCTCGACCAGCGGCGCGCAGAAGCGGTACTCGCTGAACGCCTACAGCGCCTGGTGGAACAACACCTCCGGCGGCGGATCGAACATCTAGCCGCACGTCGACGACGGGCGGCCACATGCGCCGCACGTCCGCGTGGCAGAGGCTGAGGGCCTTGGCCACGTGGGCGCCAGATCATGAGCAAAGCCCCAGGCCAGAGGCCTGGGGCTGGCCTTTTGCGTGCCCGGCTCCCACTGCGGGTGGCCGATCGGCGGGTCCGGCTCCCCCGCACACGCCGGAACGGGACCGGCCGGACCGTCACGCACGGTGACGGCGATTCCATCGGCGCGGCATTCATCACGATCAGGTTTCAGCCACCGGCTCAAGGCTTGCCCTGCGGGCATGTAATCGATTCCAATCGTGGGAACGCGTTGATGTAATCGATTCCACGAGGAGGTGGGACGGCTGTGACGAGCATCAAGGACGTCGCCGCCGAGGCAGGCGTGTCCGTCGCCACTGTCTCGCGTGTCCTGAATGAGCACCCTTCGGTGAGCGAGGACGCGAGGGCGCGGGTGCTGGCCGCCGTTGCGTCGCTCGGGTACCGGCCCAACGCCGTGGCGCGGTCGCTGCGTACCGATCAGACCCACACCCTGGGCCTCGTGATCAGCGACGTGCTGAATCCGTACTTCACCGAGCTCGCACGATCCGTCGAGGAAGAGGCGCGGGCGCTGGGGTACAGCGTGATCATCGGGAACGCCGACGAGCGGCCGGAACTGCAGGACCACCACGTACGGACGCTTCTGGACCGCCGCATCGACGGGCTGCTGGTCTCGCCCACCGACGGCGGGTCGCCGCTCATGCTCGACGCCGCCCGGGCCGGGACACCGATGGTGTTCGTGGACCGGTGGATCCCCGGCGTCGACGTGCCGGTGGTGCGGGCGGACGGGCGGGGTGCCGTACGGGATCTCGTCGCGCACCTGCACCGGCTGGGGCACCGGCGGCTGGCGATCATCGCCGGGCCGGCGGCGACCACGACCGGGCGGGAGCGTGTGGAGGCGTTCCGCGAGGCGATGGAGGAGTGCGGCCTCGACCTGCCGGACCGGTACATCGGCCACGGTGACTTCCAGGCCGACAGCGGCCGGCGGGCGACCGAGCGGTTCCTCGACCTCGCCGAGCCCCCGCAGGTCGTGTTCGCGGCGGACAACCTGATGGCGCTGGGCGCCCTGGACGCCGTACGCGCCCGTGGTCTGCGGGTGCCGGACGACATCGCGCTCGCCGCGTTCGACGACATCCGCTGGTTCGTGCACACGGACCCGCCGATCACCGCGATCGCCCAGCCCACGGGCGAGCTGGGCCGGGCCGCCGTGCGCGCGCTCGTGGACCGCATCGAGGGGCGGGCGCCGCGATCCGTGACGCTCCCCGCCCGTCTCGTCGTTCGCCGCTCGTGCGGCGAGAACCCCGCAACGAGCGAGAACCCCGCAACGAACGAGAACGCGACGAACGAGAACCCCGCAACGAACAGGAGCCAGTCGTGAGCAACGCGGACGAGTTGCTGCGCATCGAGGGCATCCGGAAGACCTTCCCCGGAGTGGTCGCACTGGACCGCGTCGACTTCGACCTGCGGCGGGGCGAGGTCCACGTGCTGCTCGGTGAGAACGGCGCGGGAAAGAGCACCCTGATCAAGATGCTCTCCGGTGCCCACGCACCCGACGAGGGCCGCATCCTGGTCGGTGGTGAGGAGGTCCGCATCCATGGTGCGCAGGACTCCGAGCGACTCGGGATCGCCACCATCTACCAGGAGTTCAACCTCGTCCCCGATCTGACGGTCGCCGAGAACATCTTCCTGGGGCGCCAGCCGCGCCGGTTCGGGATGATCGACCGGAAGAAGATGGAGGCGGACGCTTCGGAGCTTCTGGAGCGCGTCGGCGTCAGCGTGTCGCCCCGCGCGCGGGTGCGCGAACTCGGCATCGCGCGCCTGCAGATGGTCGAGATCGCGAAGGCGCTGAGCCTGGACGCGCGGGTTCTGATCATGGACGAGCCGACGGCCGTGCTGACCTCCGAGGAGGTCGAGAAGCTGTTCGTGATCGTGCGCACGCTGCGCGAGGACGGCGTCGGGATCGTCTTCATCACGCACCACCTGGAGGAGATCGCCGCCCTCGGGGACCGGGTCACGGTCATCCGGGACGGCAAGTCGGTCGGACAGGTGCCCGCCTCCACGCCGGAGGAGGAGCTCGTCCGGCTGATGGTGGGCCGGTCCATCGAGCAGCAGTACCCGCGCGAGCGGGCGGTGCCGGGCACCGCGCTGCTGTCCGTGGAGGGACTGTCCCGGGACGGTGTCTTCCACGACGTCAGCTTCGAGGTGCGGGCCGGCGAGGTCGTCGGCGTCGCCGGGCTGGTCGGGGCGGGCCGTACCGAGGTGGTCCGGGCCGTCTTCGGGGCCGACCCGTACGACCGCGGTACGGTCCGCGTCTGCGGGGCTTCCCTGAAGCGGCACGACATCGGCGCCGCCATGACCGCGGGGATCGGGCTGGTGCCCGAGGACCGCAAGGGTCAGGGGCTCGTGCTCGACCAGTCGGTCGAGGAGAACCTCGGACTCGTCACCCTCAAGTCCGCGACCAGAGCCGGAATCGTCGACCTCAAGGGTCAGCACGACTCCGCCGCGCGGATCGCCGGGCAACTCGGCGTCCGGATGGCGGGGCTCGGTCAGCAGGTGCGCACGCTGTCCGGCGGCAACCAGCAGAAGGTCGTCATCGGCAAGTGGCTCCTGGCCGACACCAAGGTGCTGATCCTCGACGAGCCCACGCGCGGCATCGACGTCGGCGCCAAGGTCGAGATCTACCAGCTCGTCAACGAACTGACGGCGGCCGGGGCCGCCGTGCTCATGATCTCCAGCGATCTGCCCGAGGTGCTCGGGATGAGCGACCGGGTGCTGGTGATGGCCCAGGGCCGGATCGCGGGCGAGTTGTCCGCCGACGAGGCCACGCAGGACGCGGTCATGTCGCTGGCCGTGAGCAACCCCACTACCGAACTGGAGGCCTCCCGTGGCCGCTGAAACGCTCACGAGCGGTACGGGCGCCGGTGGCGCCGCGGCGTTGCGCCGTCTGCTGCTCGACAACGGCGCGCTGACCGCGCTGATCGTCCTCGTCATCGCCATGTCGGCGCTGTCGGGCGACTTCCTCACCACCGACAACCTGCTCAACGTCGGCGTCCAGGCGGCCGTGACCGCCGTCCTCGCCTTCGGCGTCACCTTCGTGATCGTCTCGGCGGGCATCGACCTGTCGGTCGGTTCGGTGGCCGCGCTGTCGGCGACCGTGCTGGCGTGGAGCGCCACGGCGCACGGAGTGCCGGTGGTCGTCGCGGTGCTGCTGGCGCTGGCGACGGGTGTGGCCGCCGGTCTGGTGAACGGCTTCCTGATCTCGTACGGCAAGCTGCCGCCGTTCATCGCGACGCTCGCGATGCTGTCGGTGGGGCGTGGTCTGGCGCTGGTGATCTCGGACGGATCGCCGATCGCGTTCCCGGGCTCGGTCTCCCACCTGGGTGACACGCTCGGCGGGTGGCTGCCGGTGCCGGTGCTCGTCATGGTGGTCATGGGGCTCATCGCGGCGTTCGTCCTCGGCCGTACGTACATCGGCCGCTCGATGTACGCCATCGGCGGCAACGAGGAAGCCGCCCGGCTCTCGGGTCTGCGCGTGCCCAGGCAGAAGCTCGCGATCTACGCGCTGTCCGGTGTGTTCGCCGCGGTCGCCGGTGTCGTCCTGGCCTCCCGGCTCTCCTCCGCGCAGCCGCAGGCCGCCACCGGGTACGAGCTGGACGCCATCGCCTCCGTCGTCATCGGCGGCGCCTCCCTCGCCGGGGGCACGGGCAAGGCCTCGGGAACGCTGATCGGCGCGCTCATCCTCGCGGTGCTGCGCAACGGGCTGAACCTGCTGAACGTCTCCGCGTTCTGGCAGCAGGTCGTCATCGGCGTCGTCATCGCCCTGGCGGTGCTGCTCGACACGGTGCGACGCAAGGCCGGGGCCGCTCCCACGGCGATCGGGGCGCCCGGCGGCGGAAGGGGCAAGCAGGTCGCCACCTACGGGCTCGCGGCCGTCGTGGCGGTGGCGATCGTGGGTGCGACCTCGTTCCTGCACAACGATCCGAAGTCCGGCACTCGGAAGATCGGCCTCTCGCTCTCCACGCTCAACAACCCGTTCTTCGTGCAGATCCGGTCGGGTGCGCAGGCCGAGGCGAAGCGGCTGGGGGTGGACCTGACGGTCACCGACGCGCAGAACGACGCCTCGCAGCAGGCCAACCAACTGCAGAACTTCACCGGTTCGAAGCTCGGGGCGATCGTCGTCAATCCGGTGGACTCCGACGCGGCGAGCAACCCGGTGGCGGCCGCGGGCAAGGCGAAGATCCCGGTCATCGCCGTCGACCGCGGCGTCAACAACGCCGACGTGAACGCGCTGGTCGCCTCCGACAACGTCGCCGGTGGTGAGCAGGCGGCGAAAAGCATCGCCGAGAAGCTCGGTGGCAGCGGGAAGATCGTGATCCTCCAGGGGTTGGCCGGTACCTCCGCGGCGCGCGAGCGGGCCGAGGGCTTCGCCAAGGGACTCCAGGCGTACCCGGGGATCGAGGTCGTCGCGCAGCAGCCGGCCGACTTCGACCGGACCAAGGGACTCGACGTCATGTCGAACCTGCTCCAGGCGCACCCGGACGTCCAGGGCGTCATCGCCGCGAACGACGAGATGGCGCTCGGCGCGGTGAAGGCGCTCGGGTCCAAGGCCGGCGAGTCCGTGCAGGTCGTCGGCTTCGACGGAACTCCCGACGGACTGAAGGCGGTCGAGCAGGGGACGCTGTACGCGTCCGTGGCCCAGCAGCCATCGCAGCTCGGGAAGATCGCCGTGGACAACGCGGTCAAGGCGATCAAGGGTGAGAAGGTCGAGGAGACCATCAAGGTGCCGGTGAAGGTGGTCACGAAGGAGACCGTGGCCGGGTTCACCGGCTGAGACGGGGAAGGGGTGGCCGGAGTGCCCGCGGAAGCGGGGCTCCGGCTGCCCTGTTTCGGATTTCTGATTGGGGAGTTTCATGTACGACTACGACGTGTTGGTCGTCGGGTCGGCCAACGTCGACCTCGTGATCGGTGTCGAGCGCAGGCCCGGGGCCGGAGAGACGGTGCTCGGCTCGGACCTCGCCGTCCATCCCGGCGGCAAGGGGGCCAACCAGGCAGTCGCCGCCGCGCGGCTAGGGGCGCGCACGGCGCTGCTCGCGCGCGTCGGGGATGACGCGAACGGGCGGCTGCTGCTGGAGTCGCAGCGGAACGCGGGGGTCGACACCGAGGGCGTCCTGGTGGGCGGAGCCCCGACCGGCGTCGCGCTGATCACCGTCGACCCGTCGGGCGACAACAGCATCGTGGTGTCGCCCGGTGCGAACGGGCGGCTCACGCCGGAGGACGTCCGGGCCGCCGCGCCCCTGTTCCACGCCTCGCGGGTGGTCTCGGCGCAGTTGGAGATCCCGTTGGAGTCGGTCGTGGAGGTCGTGCGGCAACTGCCGTCCGGCACCAGGTTCGTGCTGAACCCCTCTCCGCCGCGGGCGCTGCCGGCCGAGGTCCTGGCGGCCTGCGACCCGCTGATCGTCAACGAGCACGAGGCCCGGATGATCCTGGGCGGCGAGGCCACCGGCCACGATCCCGCCGCATGGGTACGGGAGTTGCTCGCGAGCGGGCCCAAGTCGGTTGTAGTGACGCTTGGTTCGGACGGTGCGTTGGTCGCGTCCTCCGACGAGAAGGTCGTACGGGTGGCGTCGGTGAAGGTCGAGGCCGTCGACACGACGGGCGCCGGTGATTCCTTCACGGCCGCGCTGGCCTGGAAGTTGGGTGCGGGGGCATCGCTCGCGGAGGCAGCCGCGTACGCCGCCCGGGTGGGCTCCGTCGCCGTGACCCGGCGGGGGGCCCAGGAGTCGTTCCCCACCGCCGAGGAGGTCGAGGCGCTGTGAAGAAGGGCGGGATTCTGAATCGCCATCTCGCCGGAGCCATCGCCGAGTTGGGGCACGGTGACCGGGTGCTCGTGTGTGACGCGGGGATGCCGATTCCGGACGGGCCCCGGGTGGTCGACCTCGCCTTCCGGGCGGGGATCCCGTCGTTCGAGGACGTACTGGCCGGGCTCCTCGACGAGTTGGTGATCGAGGGGGCGCACGCGGCGCAGGAGGTCCGGGAGGCGAACCCCGCCGCGGACGGGTTGCTGACCGGCTCCTTCGCCGGGCTGGAGTACGTGCCGCACGACAAGCTGAAGGAGCTGAGCGCGGGGGCGCGCCTGGTGGTGCGGACCGGGGAAGCCCGGCCGTACGCGAACGTGCTGCTGCGGTGCGGAGTGTTCTTCTGACCGACGCCGGGGCGCGGCTCGTCACCCAGGCCGTCCAGTCTGCGCTGCCGTAGCAGGCGACGGTACGGGCCCGGGTACGTCGCAGGTGTAGGCGGCCGGGTCGAAACGGCTCAGCTGTCGGATGAGCCGCCCGGTGGACCAGGGCCAGGCGAAGGTGTTTCGCCCGCTCGGGCTGAAGTAGTAGCTGGTGCAGCCACCGGAGTTGTACACGGTGGTCCGTAACGCCTCCTGCACCGCCGCATTGTGTGCGGCCTGCGCGACGGCCCGGACCTCCAGGACCCGCCGGCCGTCGCGGTCGAGGTGGGCCAGGGCGTCGGTGAGGTAGGTCAGTTGGGCTTCCAGGACGGTGATCGCGGAGGTGGAGCCCCCGAGCAGGTTGGGGCCCAGCAGCAGGAAGAGGTTGGGGAAGCCGCTGACGGTGGTCCCCAGGTACGCCTGCGGTTCGCCGTCCCAGGCCTCGTGCAGCGTCCGGCCGCCGCTGCCGTACAGGCTCCGGGCGAGCGGCGGCTCGCCCATGCGGAAGCCTGTGGCCGTGACGAGGACGTCCGACCGGGCGGTCGTGCCGTCGGCACCGACGACCTCGTTGCCGCGAACGGCTGCCACGGCGGTGGGGTGCAGGTGGACGTGTGGCTGGGCGAGCGCCCGGTAGAAGGTGCTGGAGGTCAGCAGACGCTTGCAGCCCAGTCGGTAGGTGGGCGTGAGCGCCTCGCGCAGCAACCGGTCACGGACCGCGAGCCGCAGGTGCGCACGCGCGCCCGTCTCCAGCAGGCGGGCGAGGCGCGGGTGGCGGAAGGCGTAGCCGAAGCCCTCCTGCAGCACGTACTGCCCGGCGCGCAGTGCGTTGCGGGAACGGGGCAGGTGGTCCAGCAGCCGGTTGGCCGCGGCGGGCACCGGTAGGTCGGGCTTGGGAAGCACCCACTGGGCGGTTCGCTGGAAGAGGTGCACGGCGGCCGCTCGGGAGGCGATGGCCGGGACGAGCTGCACGGCGGAGGCGCCAGTGCCCACCACGCTCACCCGACGCCCCGTCAGGTCGATGCTCTGGTCCCACTGGGCGGTATGGAGCACCGGCCCGCCGAACTCCTCGACCCCGGGGGCGTCGAGGTGGCGCGGGATGTGCCACGGTCCGGTGGCCAGGACCAGCACCTCGGCACTATACGGCCCCTTGCTGGTCTCCAGCAGCCAGCGCCCGGCCACCGGATCCCACCGGGCTCCGCACACCTCGACGCCGAAGTGCAGCACCTCGCCGAGCCCGTGCCGCTCGGCTGTCGCCCGCAGATAGGCGTGGATCTCCTGCTGCCCGGCGAACAGCCGGCTCCAGGCGGTGTTCGGAGTGAACGAGTAGCTGTAGAGCGTCGATGGCACATCGCAGGCGCAGCCCGGGTAGGTGTTCTCCCGCCAGGTGCCCCCGAGTTGCGCCGCCTTCTCCAGCACGAGGAGATCGCGCACCCCCGCCTGGCGCAGCCGGATGGCGGCGCCGATGCCCGAGAACCCCGCGCCGACCACGAGGACGCGCACATCTCTCCTGGGCCGGGTGTCCTGAGTCGGGATGACGGTGCCGGTTCGCAGGCCGGTCACGTTCATGGGTGCCTTCTGACTTCCGCAGCAACAGGACGAACCGGCGTGGAAAACACCGGAGTTGTTCCTGGAGAACGGAAGAGGAGGCCGGGAGGTCACTCCTTGATGGATGATCCGTGTTCGGCGCCTCTCAGCGGTCGAGCAGTCCCTCACGATCCGCGTGATCCGTGTGCTGGATCTCCCTGTAGATCGTCGCGACGCCGCCCGCGCCGCCCGCGCCGCAACCGCCAAGAACGGCACGGACGGCGGACGTGGCGGGCCCACCGCCAGGAAGGTCACCCCGAAACACGGAAAGCCGCGCCGCCGCTCCTGAGCCGCACTCCCCGTCAGCCGCCCGCGGCCTTCTCCGGCACGGCCGTGGCGGTGTCGCGTCCGGACGGGGTCGCCGCCGGGAGCCTGGCGCTGCCCAGCACGGCCGGGCCGACGAAGGACGGACTCGCGGGGAAGATCTGGCGCTCGACGTGGTCGACGACGAATCCGGCCGCCCGGATCGAGTCGAGCGTCGGACGGTTGCACTCGCAGCAGACCACCAGCCGGTTCAGCCAGTTCATCCGGTCCTGGTGGCGGGCCACCTTCGGGTCCTCCGAGCGCATGTGCTCCAGGAAGAGCAGCCGCCCGCCGGGGCGCAGCACCCGGCCGAGCTGGCGCAATGCCCGCTGCTGGTCGCTCACCCCACAGAGCACCAGCGTCGACACGACGACGTCGAAGCTGTCGTCCTCGAACGGAAGGTCTTCGGCCGGCGCCCGCAGGACCGTGGTGCGCGGAGCCCGCTCCGCGACGTGCCGCTCCAGCCGGCGGACCATCGCCGGCTCGGGCTCGGTAACTGTGAGCGACTCGACGCCCTCGCCGTAGAGGGCGAGGTTGGCCCCGGTGCCGCCGCCGATCTCGAGCACCCGGCCGTCGGCCTCGGCGATCAACCGGCGACGCAGGTCGCTCAGGCCCTGCCGCTCGGCCTTGGCCATCATCCGGTCGTAGGTCACCGCGAACAGTGTGCTTCTGACACCCATGACTGCCTCGATTCACGGTCCGACGTTCTGCCTCGACGCTAGGCCCGTGCCGTGCCCGGCGCATGGGGCGGATGCCTCATCTTCGGCATCTTCGGCGCCGTCGTCCCGTGTCGTCGTTCCCGGAGCCGGCCCCGCTCTCAGAGGGTGTTCGATAGGGGAATCCCCCCAACTGTCCGGCTTTCGCGGGCTCGGCACGGACGCTGTTCCAGGATCCTGTAGCGGCCGGGCCCGTGT
>NZ_JBHWGV010000192.1:0-6943 GCF_042732955.1 Kitasatospora sp. NPDC059747
GTGCGGCGTCTGGGTGCGTGCATCGCAAGGCGGAGGAGGGAGTCCATGCGGAGCATCGGCGACCGACGACAACGCGGCGAGGTGCGTGCCCAGACGCCGCACGGCAGGCGGGGGTTTGAAGACAGGCCCGGGGCCGTCGGATCACAGACCGCCGTTGACGACCGTGCTGGCGACGGCGCCCGTGGTGACGTTCCACTTGGCGAGGATCTTGTCGTACCCGCCGCCGAGGATCACCTGGTCGAGCGCCTTGGAGACGACGTCGCGCAGCCCGGTGTCGTCCTTGGCGACGGTGATGCCGTACGGGCCGGACTGCAGGAAGTGGGTGTTGGCCAGCTGGAACTTGCCGGTCCTGGCGGGGGTGGTGGTGTTGTACTGGGCCACCGGGTAGTCGTTCAGGTCGGCGACGGCGGCGCCGCTCGCGACCTCGGCGAGCGCTTGGTCGTCGCTGTCGAAGCGGTCGACCTTGAGCTGCCTGCCGGTGCGCGGGCAGGCGCCCTGCTGGCGGGTGGCGAAGTCGTCCTGGAGGGTGCCGCGCTGGACGGCGACGGTGTGGCCGCACAGGTCGTCGACGGTGGTGAGGGACAGCTGGCTGCCGGCCTTGACGACCATCGAGGTGCCGGTGGTGAAGTAGTCGACGAAGTCGACGCCCGGGTCGGCCTGGTGGCCGTCGTCGGCGGCGCCGAGCTGGCGCTGCTTGGTGTCGATCACGGCGGACATCGCCAGGTCGATCTTCTTGGTCTGGACGGCCGGGATCAGCTGCTCGAACGGCAGGTCGGTGAACTCCACGCGCAGGCCGAGGTAGTCGCCGACGGCGGTGGCGATCTCCGGGTCGAGGCCGGCCGGCTTGCCGTCGGTGTCCCGGAAGTCGACGGGCGGGTAGTGGAGGTAGGAGCCGATCCGCAGGACGCCGGCGGCCTTGACCGCCTTCGGGAGGCTCGCGCGCAGGTCGGCCTGGGCGCCGGGATCGGCGGTGCCGCTGCCGCAGCCGGTCAGCAGGAGGCCGCCGGTGCCGAGGACGGCGGCGGCGCGCAGCGGGAGGGCGTGGACGGAGGGGCCCTGGGCAGGGCCGGGGGTGCGGTGCATCGCGATGCGTCTTCTTCGCAGGAGGGGTGCGGGCAGGGAGACGCCGCGCCGGAGTGCCTGCCGGGGTACGCAGTGCGGACCTCGTCGCCGTGTGCCCGGTTCGTCGGGCCGCCCTGGGGTGCGGGGGCGGCCGCTCGGCGGAGGTCCGCCGTCGGGGGCGGTCGGGAGCCATCCTCGCACTTCACGCCGGGGACGCGTGCGGCGGGCCGCATCGCGGGACGGACACGGCTTCACCACAACCCGGTGATCCGATCGTTGCGACGGACTAGTCGGAACTTCGTGTCGATATCGGACAAGTGACGCAAACGCTCCTTGCGTCCGGATTCCGGGTGAGGGAGCTTTTGCGCACCTACCGTCGTACATTTTCGGCCAGCTGGCCGAAACACGCCGTGGGCTCCCTCCCCACCGTGCAGGCTCGTCCCGGCCTGCCACACCCGATGGAACGCCATGCACATCCGCTCCACCGCCGCACGCTCGCTCGTGGCCGTCCCGACCGCCGCCGCGCTCCTGCTGCTCTCCCCCGCCGCCCACGCCGCCCCCGGTGGCAAGAACGCCCCCGGCAACAACGGCACCGTCAAGATCCACGACGCCTCCACCGGCCAGGAGGACACCCGCAACGAGCCCAAGGTCTGCACCTTCTACCTGGACTCGTTCGGCTTCGACGCCAACCAGGACATCGTCTGGATGATCGCCTCGGTGCACGGCGACGACGAGCAGATGGTCGCGTACGGCGACCTGCCGGTCGACGCCAACGGTGACGTCCGCACCGACGACATCAACCTGCCGGACGGCCAGTACAAGCTCTACTGGGCCGCCGTGACCCTCGTCAACGGCGAAATCCCGGAGGACGACCCGGCGCTGGACAACCCGAAGCACAAGGTCTTCAAGGTCGACTGCGGCGGCAAGGCCCCGTCGAAGGGCCCGACCGCGGTGCCGAGCACCCCGGCCACCGGCAAGCCCTCGGACAAGCCGAGCGACAAGCCGAGCGACAAGCCCTCCGAGAAGCCCAGCGGGAAGCCCTCCGAGAAGCCGTCGGAGAAGCCCAGCGACAAGCCCTCCGAGAAGCCCTCGGACAAGCCGAGCGACAAGCCGACCACCCCGGCCACCAAGCCGGCCGAGCCGGCGTCGCCCACCGCCGCGCCGACCACCCCCGCCGCCGGCGGCCCGGCCACCGGTGCCCCGTCGACCGCCCCCTCCACCGCCCCGAGCGGCTCGCCGTCGGCCCCGGCGCCGACCGCCACCGTGCCGGTGCAGACCCCGTCGACCCCCACCGCGGTCAACCCGGCCAAGCCGCTGGTCGTCCCGGCCAAGGTCAGCATCCCGACGCCGATCAAGGGCGCCCCGGCCGCCAACGGCCCGAAGCTGGCCCAGACCGGTAGCGACGGCACCCTGCTGTACGCGGGCGCCGGCACCGCGCTGGTCGTGGGCGGCGCCGCCCTCGTCTACGCCCGCCGCCGCCGCACCGCCTGAGCGGTCGCGCGGAGACGGTGAGTCCCTGGTGCCTCCCGCCCACACCGGGCGGCGCCGGGGACTTCCCTACGAACGGCGGCCCGTCACGGGTTCACCGCGAGGACGACGTAGGCGGCCAGGATCGCCATGTGCACCGCGCCCTGGAGGGGAGTCGCGCGGCGCGGGATGACGGTCAGGGTGCCGACCACGACGGTCAGGGTGAGCAGCACCATGTGGGCCGGGTCGAGGCCGAGGTGGAGCGGGCCGCTGAGCCAGGTCGACGCGATGGCGACGGCCGGGATGGTCAGGCCGATGCTGGCCAGCGCGGAGCCGAGGGCGAGGTTGAGGCTCGTCTGCACGCGGTTGCGCAGCGCGGCCCGCAGCGCGGCGATCGTCTCCGGCAGGAGGACGAGCAGCGCGATGACGACGCCGACCACCGAGTGCGGCAGCCCGGCGGAGGACACCGCCGACTCGATGGTCGGCGAGACGCCCTTGGCGAGGCCGACCACCGCCACCAGCCCGACGGCGAGCAGCAGCAGGCTGACGGCGGCGCCGCTGACGGTCGGCGGGGCGGCGTGGTCCTCCTCGTCCTCCTTGGCGAGGACCCGGCCCTCGGCGGTCACCGGCAGGAAGTAGTCCCGGTGGCGGACGGTGAGCGTGGCCACGAACAGCCCGTAGACGACGATCGACGCGGTGGCCGCGAACGTGAGCTGGGTGGTGGAGAACTGCGGGCCCGGGGAGCTCGTGGTGAAGGTCGGCAGCACGAGGCTCAGGGTGGCCAGGGTGGCGACGCAGCCGAGGGCCGCGCCGGTGCCCTCGGCGTTGAAGACGGCGGTGCGGTACTTGAGCGCGGCGACCAGGATCGACAGCCCCAGGATGCCGTTGCAGGTGATCATCACGGCGGCGAAGACGGTGTCCCGGGCCAGGGTGGCGGACTTGTCGCCGCCGTCGGCCATCAGCGTGACGATGAGCGCGACCTCGATGACCGTGACGGCCACCGCGAGGACGAGTGATCCGAGCGGCTCCCCGACCCAGTGCGCGATGACCTCGGCGTGGTGGACGGCGGACAGCACCGCACCGGCGAGGAAGCAGGCGACGACCCCCACCACCCAGCCGGGCAGGTCGCGGTGCCAGGTCAGGGCCAGGACGACGAAGGCCAGCACCGGAACGACGACGGTCCATTGCGCGGCGCCCGCGCGCAGCTTCGTGATCATTCCGCGAGGATCCCAGACGGAGCGTCACCGGGCCGGGTGCCCGCGCCGGTCCGGCGGGGAATGTGACCCGGCTCATCCCGAATTGCCCGGCTACCCGCCGTAGTCGTGGAGGTATTCCAGCACCCGGTCGACGTGCGCCCGGACCCGGTCCGGAACGCCGCCCGCGGCGGCCACGGTCTTGTCGCTGGTCCGGTAGGCCGCGGCGACGAGGGCGGGCAGGTCCCGGGTGAAGCCGTGGTGCTTTATCTGCTGGTCCAGCCAGCACACGTAGTTGCCCATGGCGGCGATCGCATCGCCGGGGTCCATGTAGTCCTTGGGACCGGGGTGCGCGGCGGCCTTGCTCCACGCGTTGAACACCGAGGGCGTCCACATCGCGATGCCGTACTCGCCGGTCTCGGGGCGGGCGGCGTTCGGGTCGAAGCCGCTCTCGGCCTTGAGCATCGCGGCCAGCAGGACCGGGGTGACCTCGGGTTCGGGGCAGCGCCGGGCGGCGTCCTCGACCATGCCGCGGTAGGCGGCCGGGACGTCGGACCCGACCGGGATCGCGCCGGGCAGCGGCGGGGGCGCGGCGGGCGGCGTGGCGCCGCTCGGCTCGGGGCGGCCGGTCAGGGCGAGGACGACGAGGACGCAGGCCGTCAGCCCGGCGAGCGTCGCCCGGCGCAGCCGGCGGGCGCCGGTGCGGGCGGTGGCGGCGGCGACGAGCGCGGCGAGGTCGGCGCGGGCCCGGTCCTCGCGGTCGGCGGCCAGGCACGCGGTGACGGCGGTGCGCCAGCGCCCGGGCAGGGCCTCGTCCAGCCGCAGCGGCGCGGCGCCGCGCGCGTACGCCTGGGCGGCGAGCGAGCGGGCGCGGGCGGTGGCGCCGAGGAACGGGTGCAGGCCGCCGGTGAGCACCTGGTGGGCGAGGACGCCGAAGGCCCAGACGTCGGTGCTGGGGCGCAGGGCGACGCCGCGTGCGCCGGTGCGCTCGGACCACCACTCGGGCGGGACGTGGTCGGGCGAGCCGAGCGGCGGGGCGTAGGCGTGGGTGCCCTCCAGTTCGGCGGTGAGGCCGAAGTCGGCGAGCTTGGCGGTGCCGTCGGGCATGAGGAGGATGTTGGCCGGTTTCAGGTCCCCGTGGACCCACCCGGCGCGGTGCATGTGGGTGAGGCCGGCGCAGACCTGGGTGAGGATGCGGTCGGCGCCGGGGACGGGCCGGCCGGGGCTCGCGGCGGCGAGGACGTCCTGGAGGCTGCGGGCGGCGCGTTCCATGACGAGGGCGAGGGCGCCGTCGAGCGCGGGGTGGGCGGGGTCGTCGACGGTGGCCACGGCGAGGGTGCGGATCAGGTACGGGTGGTCGGCGCGGCTGCTGAAGCGCAGTTCGCTGTGCGCGACCTGGGCCATGGCGCCGCGCTGGCCGGGGCTGAGCCGGGCGGGGCCGAGGAGCTTGACGGCGGCCTGGGCGCCGTCGGGGCCGTGGGCGGCGTAGACGCTGCCCCAGGCGCCGGCGCCGAGGAGTTCGCCGATCCGGTAGCCGGCCACCGGGTAGCCGTCCGGCACCTCGATCGGCCGGTGCTCGGGCCGGGCGGGGCTCACGGCCGGGCGGCCGGGTGCCGGGGCGGGAGCAGGGCCAGGTGTTCCTCCCGGACGAGGTCGAACTTGAGGGCGAGGGCGGCGAGTTCCTCGCGCTTGCCGCCGCCGCGGTCGTCGTCGAAGGGCTCGCGCAGCCGCAGCTTCGTGAACACCAGGTAGTCGATGTGGTAGTTCACCGCCGAGCGGGTGAGCCCGTGGCAGGAGGGCAGGGCGCGCAGCCGCGTGACGACGTCGGTGGCGCCGGGCACGGTGGCGGCGGAGGGCGAGCGCAGGCGGGGTTCGCACAGCGCGAGCAGGACGAGGAAGTACTTGGCGGTGGGGTCGAGGGCGAACGGGCTGACGGTGCGTTCGCCGTCGGTGCCGTCCGACTCGCCCTCCAGGTAGGCGTGTTGCGGGGCGAAGACCTTGAAGGAGGCGGGTTCGCCGAGCGCGGGCAGCAGGACGCGGGAGAACTCGAACGGCACGGGTGCGCCGAGGCGGCCCGGCGCGACCTTGACGTGCTCGCCGGCGCCTTCGAGGTTCTCCACGACGTAGGTGGCGGTGGCGGAGAAGTTGGACAGCCGCCAGTAGTCCTCGGCCGCGGTGATCTCGCCGGCCCGGCGGGAGACGCCCTGGTCGGGCAGCGGGATGGGGACGGCCCGGCCGGGCTCGCCGCGTCCGAACACCGCCGTCTCGCCGGGGCCCATCCGCAGCAGTCCGGGCCGCCCGCCGGGCGCCACCGCCGTTGCCCGGTCGGGCAGTTGCACGATGACCGTGTCCACGCGCCACCTCCGTGGGTCGGGTCGATGGTATCCGTCCGATCAGGCCCCGCGGCACGCCGCCACCCGGACGAGTGAACCGGCACACGACCAGCACGTTTCATCGGTGCTTCATCACATCCGAAGGACACGTCGCCGCATCGCGGGCATGTCCGCACGCCGAACGTTCGGCCACGATATTGCTGCACGTAGTTGAACGGTCACCATGAGTGTGACGTAACACACACGAAACATGACCACGATCCGTGCAAGACTCATCTCGCTCCGTGAGATTCCCTTTGTTTTCAAGGAGGTTGAGATCATGCGCGCTCGGATCGCAGCTGTGCTGGCGACGGTGGCAGGGATAGCGGCGTTGACCGCAGGGCCTGCCACGGCTGCCACGGCCGCCACGGCGACGTCCGAGAACAACCCGGTGGCGTGTGCCGCCGTGCTCAACAGCCCGTGCGTCTGGCAGGAGGCGGACACCGCCGGCATCACCGGTGTCGCCCAGGTCTCCGCCGACCCGGGCCAGCTGACGCTCGTCCAGGTCGAGGTCAGGACGCAGAAGGCGTGGGGCAGCCCGTGGGAGACGGTCGCGAGCGCGACGACCGTCCGCTTCGGCTCCGCCAAGGCGGTCACCCCGCGCGTCGTCACCGCCGACCTGAAGATGGTCTGCGCCACGGCCGGCCCCGCGCTGGACGTCGCCAGGCAGATCACCACCTGTACGCACCCGTTCGCCGGCTGAACCGCCGACCGGACGGTCCGTCGGGGCCGGGCGGCGGGTGCACCTTGCCGGGCGCCGGGCCGCCCCCGGTTTTCGCGGCCGTCGGCCGCCGGGGCCCCCCGTGGGCGGTGGCCGCCCGCGGCGGCGCGGGGGGGGCGCGGCCCCGC
>NZ_JBHWGV010000192.1:6953-10571 GCF_042732955.1 Kitasatospora sp. NPDC059747
CTCCGCCCCCTCTCTTCCCCTGACCCCCCGCGCTTGGCTGCGCGCGGGGCGGCCGCCCCGCCCCACCCCCCCCCCCGCCCCCCCCCCCGCCGCCGTTGACCGGGCCCTACCGCCGCGTGCGCAGCCAGTGCGCGAAGGCCTCCAGCGCCGGGCCGGGGTCGCGGCGGCCGACGCCGACGCGGAAGCGGTCGGCCGGGGTCGGTGTCAGCTCCGAGCGGTACATGCTCGCGGGCAGCAGCAGGACGCCGGCCTGTTCGACCAGGCCGGTGCAGAACTCCTCGACGCCGTCCGCCCCGAGGTAGCGGGGGAAGGCGACGCAGCCGCCCTCGGGGGCGCGCCACTCGAAGAGGTCGGCGAACTCGGCGAAGAACGCGTCGAACCGCGGGAGGTTGGCGGCGATGAGGGCGCGGTTGCGGGCCAGGATCGGCTCGCGCGCCTTGATCGCGATCCGGGCCAGCACCTCGCTCGGCGCCGAGTTGCAGATCGTGGTGTAGTGCTTGGCCCGCTCCAGCCGGGAGAGCAGCTCCCGGTCCCGGCAGGCGATCCAGCCGATCCGCAGGCCCGGCAGGCCGAGCGACTTGGACGTGACGTTGAGCGAGAGGGCGCGCGCGGAGAGGTCGGCGGCCTGCGGCAGGATGCGGGCCGGGTCGCGCTCCAGGCCGCGGTAGACCTCGTCGGAGAACAGGCGGATGCCGCGCTCGTCGCAGAGTTCGGCCAGGCGGCGCAGGTCGGCCGCGTCGATCAGCGCACCGGTCGGGTTGTTGGGGAAGTTGACCGAGACGACCCGGGTGTTCGGGCGCAGCGCGGCCTCGACGGCGTCGACGTCGAGCGCCCAGTCCTGCCGCTCGTCCAGGGCGACGCCGGTGACCTCGCAGATCGAGAGCGGGACCGTCTCCGCGGACTGGTAGTTGGGCGTGATCACCACGGCGTGGTCGCCCGGTTCGAGGAGCACCTGCATGGCCAGGTTGAGGCCCTCCTGGGCGCCGCCGAAGCAGACGACGTCGTCGGCGTCGACCTCCTCGTACATGCCGGCGATCGCGCGGCGCAGCCCCGGGTCGCCGAAGGTCTCGGTGTAACCGAGGGCGAGGGTGTCCCAGGCCTTCCGGTCCTCGGGATCGGCGAGGGCGAGGAGTTCGGCCATCGTCATCGTCTCCGCGTCGGAGGCGGTGAGGTGGTGGCGAGCGGTGAACTCCCAGCGGGAGAAGTAGGTTTCGAGGCGGAAGTCGGGGAGCCTGGTCATCGTGCTCAGGCCTCGCTCTCGTGCTTGAGGTCGGTCAGCAGGGTGTAGACGGTCGAGCGGGACACCCGCAGCGCGGTGGCGACGGCGGGGACGGCGCGGCGCACGGCGAGCACGCCGGCGGCGTCGAGCTCGCGCAGGACGGCGAGGCGGTCCTCGCGGCCGAAGCGTTCGAGCGGGCGGCCGTGGGCGCGGACGTAACCGCCGATGACGTCGTTCATGCGCTCGGTCCAGTCCCGCTCGAAGAGGGGCTCGGGGCGCGGGGCGGTGGGGGCGGCGAAGCCGGCCAGCAGCGCGGCGGCCTGTTCGAGCGGGCCGCGGTCGAGGTTGACGCAGAGCACCGCCGAGGGCCGCCCGGCGTCGTCGGCCAGGACGGCGCTGACGGAGGAGAGGCGGCGGCCGTCGGGCAGCAGCTTCTCGTAGGGGCCGTAGACACCGTCGGCGGCCGGTTCGAGTTCGTCGAGCTCGCCGAGGAGGGACGGGTCGCCGGGGGCGCGGGCGGACATCGGGTTCCAGATGCCGAGCACGGTGTCGGTCGCGGCGTCGTGCAGGACCACCTCGGCGTAGGGCCCGAGGAGCAGGGCCACCGCGCGGCAGACCGGTGACCAGGTCCGCAGGCGCGGGTCGGGGGATTCGGCGGGCATGTTTGGACTGTACGTCCAGTCTGGACGTTTCGTCCAGCGCAGGCGAAAGCGCAGGCCCCGCCTCCCTCCGGGTGGCGGGGCCGCTCGTGCTCGTGGATCAGCTGCAGGTGATCAGCAGTGCGAAGACCGCCGTGCAGCTACGGGTGTCCCGGGCGGTGGCGGGCGACGGGTCGGCCGGCGTCCCGGAGGTGCGGGAGGCCGTGACGGCGAAGTTCTGGACGCCGCTGAACAGTCCGAGCCCGACCGAGAAGTGCCGCGTGGTGGTCGCGCCCTTGGCCAGCGGGGCGGCGAGCGTGCAGGTGAGCTGGCCGTTCGCGACCGCGCAGTCGCTGGAGGTCGCGGGCAGACCGGGCGGCAGGGCGGCGCCGACGGTGGCGGCGGTGACCGGGTCGGGACCCTGGCCGGTGAGCGTGATCGTGTAGTCGACCCGGCCGCCGGCCAGGCCGGTCACCGGCGTGGCGGCGAGCGCGACGCCCAGGTGGGCACTGGCAGCGGCGTAGGTGAAGCGGTCGGCGGCCACCGCCGCGCTGGTGCCGCCGGGCGTGGTGACCTGGACGTCGACCGGGCCGGTGGCCGTGGTGGCCGGGGCCGTCGCGGTGCAGCCGGTCTTGGTGCAGCTGAAGGCGGGGGCGTTGCCGGCCGCGCCGAAGCTCACCGCCGTCGCGCCGGCCAGGTCGGTGCCGGTGATCGTGACCGTGGTGCCGCCGACCTGCGAGCCGGTGGCCGGGCTGATCCCGGTGACGACGGGCACGGGCAGCGGGAAGTTCAGCACGCTGACGGCGTTGGCGGTGAAGTCGGCGAGGTAGCCGCGCCGCCCGTCGGCGCTGACGGCGAGGCTGTAGGGCGCCGTGCCGACCGGGACGGTCGCGGTGACGGTGCGGCTCGCGGTGTCCACCGCACTGACCGTGTTGTCGGTGTAGTTGGAGACGTACGCCGTGGCACCGTCCGGGGAGAGGGTGACGGCGTACGGGTTGGCGCCCACGGTGACCGCGGAGACCACGGCGTTGGTGGTGGTGTCGATCACGCTGACCGTCTTGTCGTCACCGTTGGCGGCCCACAGTCTGCTGCCGTCCGGGCTCAGGGCCAGGCCGAAGGCGCCGTGGCCGACCGGGACCGTGGCGCTCACCGTGTTGCTCGCGGTGTCGATCACGTTCACCGCCTGCCCGCTCGACGCGGCGACGTAGACCTTCTTGCCGTCCCGGGAGACGGCGACCCCGTGCGGCTCGGCGCCCACCGGCACGGTCGCGGTGACCGCCTTCGCCGCCGTGTCCAGCACGCTCACGGTGTTGGCCCCGGCGTTGGCGACGTACGCCCGCGAGCCGTCCGCCGACAGGGCGAGGCCCCACGGCTGGGTGCCGACCGGGACGGTCGCGGAGACGGTGTTGGTGGCCGTGTCGACGATGCTGACGGTGTTGTCCAGGTGGTGCGTCAGGTAGGCGCGGCCTCCGTCCGGCGAGAGCGCGACCGCGTAGGACCCGGTGCCGTCGGTGAAGCTGCCCGTCACCGTGCCGCCCGCGGTGTCGAGCACGCTCACCGTGCCGCTGCTCTGGCTGGTCACGTACGCCCGGGCGCCGTCCGGGGTGAGCGCGACCCCGGCCGGGTAGGGCGCCACCGGCACGGTGGCCGTGACGACGGGCGCGGGCGCGGCGGCCTGCGCCGCGCCCGGCAGGGGCAGCAGCGCCAACCTGGCCGCGGCGAAAGCGGGCCCCGGCGTCCCCCGGCGTCGCGCAGCACCCC
>NZ_JBHWGV010000193.1:0-3867 GCF_042732955.1 Kitasatospora sp. NPDC059747
GAAGGTCTACCCGCTGGAGCCCCGGGCCGGCTCGGGGGTGGGGGGGGGGTGGGGGGTGGGGCGGCTGCGGGCCCCGCCCGGCCGGGGCAGCGGCGTACTGGGCGGGTCGGGGCTGGCGGTCAGCCGCTTCTCCCGGCACCAGCGCACCGCGCGGGCGCTCATCGGCTACCTGACGAGCCGCCGCGCGCAGTCCCGCGTGCTGACCGACGGCGGACTGCCGCCCGTACGGGCGGACCTCTACACGGATCCGGAGCTGACGGCCCGCTTCCCGTACCTGCCGGTGCTGCGCACGGCGATCCTGGCGGCGGGGGCGCGCCCAAGCGTGCCGCAGTACCAGCAGCTGAGCCTCGCGTTCAGCGAGTCGGCGTTCGAGGTCGTGTCGGGCCGCCGGAGCGCCGATGCGGCGCTGCCCCGACTGGCGGCCGACCTGCGCGCCATCGTCGGCTGAGCCTTCGCGCCGGCCGTCTTCGGGGGCGTTCCCCCGGTTCCTGAGCACCTACTCGCGAGTACCTAACACGTATCTATGTCGAGCCGGTCTGACTCGTTCGTAATCCCTGGAAAACCCTTTCGAAGCAGGGTCTTAACAGCGGACGTCTCTGCCTGCTATACCTAACGCGAATGCATAACCGTTGGAGTAGCGAGATGCCCCACACCCTCCCCGACGGCGACGCGGCCGCCTTGCCGCGCGCCCGGTCACACGCCCTCATCGCCCCCGCCGCCCGTCCCTGGTGGCGCGACGCGGTGATCTACCAGATCTACGTGCGCAGCTTCCGCGACACCGACGGCGACGGCGTCGGCGACCTCGCCGGCGTCCGTGAACGCCTGCACCACGTGCGGCAGTTGGGCGCCGACGGCGTCTGGCTCAACCCGTTCTACGTCTCGCCCCAGCACGACCACGGCTACGACATCGCCGACCACTGCGCCGTCGACCCGGTCTACGGGGACCTCGCCGAGTTCGACCGCCTGGTGGCGGACTGCCGCCTGCTCGGCCTCAAACTGGTCCTGGACGTCGTACCCAACCACTGCTCCAGCGAGCACCCGTGGTTCCGGAAGGCGCTGGCCAACGGCCCCGGCAGCCCCGAGCGGGCCCGGTTCCACTTCGCCGAGGGCCGCGGCGAGCACGGCGAACTGCCGCCCAACAACTGGCGGGCCATGTTCGGCGGCCCCGCCTGGAGCCGGGTCACCGAGCCCGACGGGCGGCCCGGCCAGTGGTACCTGCACCTGTTCACCCCGGAACAGCCGGACTTCAACTGGCGCGACCCCGACGTCGGCACCCACTTCGAGGAGGTCCTGCGGTTCTGGCTGGACCGCGGCGTCGACGGCTTCCGGATCGACGTCGCGGCCGGGCTCTACAAGCACCCCGACCTGCCCGACTCCCCCGACCCGGACGTCGACGAGCGCACCCGCGACTCGGTCAACCCACTGGCCTGGAACCAGCCCGAGGTGCACGGCGTGTGGCGCCGGTGGCGGGCGGTCTGCGAGGAGTACACCGCCCGCGACGGCCACGAGCGCCTCCTCGTCGGCGAGGCCTCCGTGCCCACCCCGGCCGAACAGGCGCTGTACGTGCGGCCCGACGAACTGCACCAGGCCTTCTTCTTCCACCTGCTGCACGCGCCGTGGGACCTCGCGCACTTCCACCGGGTGATCGACGACGCCGTGCGGGACATCACCGCCACCGGCTCGACCGTCACCTGGGTGCTCAACAACCACGACCAGGTCCGCACGACGACCCGCTTCGCCGGCCAGGACCCCGCCTCGGGCCCCGCCCGGGCCGCGGCGGCCGCCCTGCTGATGCTCGCCCTGCCCGGCGCCGCCTACATCTACCAGGGCGAGGAGCTCGGACTGCCCGAAGTCCTCGACCTGCCGGACGAGTTGGTCACCGACCCGATCTTCCGTCGGACCGGCAGCCGCACCGGCATCCGCGACGGCTGCCGGATCCCGCTGCCGTGGTCGGGCACCGAGGCGCCGTTCGGATTCAGCCCGCCGGACGCCCCGGCCGCGCCCTGGCTGCCGCAGCCGGCCGCGTTCGCCGCCCACACCGCCGAACGGCAGCGGGCCGACGCCGGATCCGTCTACCACCTGTACCGCACCGCACTGCAGTTGCGCCGGGAACTCCCCCAGCTCGGCGAAGGCACGCTGCGGTGGCTGGAGGCCCCGCAAGGGGTCCTCGCGTTCGTCCGCGGCGAGGGCCTGGTGTGCGCCGTCAACTTCGGCGACACCTACGCGCGGGCCCCGGTCGCCGGTCCTCCCCTGCTCGCCAGCGGCCCGTGCGGCGACGGCCTCCTGCCGCCGGCCACCGCCGCCTGGTGGATCAAGTCCACTTCCGTACAAGCGATCTGACGCCGATTCGTGCAACCACCCACCCACACGAAGGAAGCCTCGACGATGAGACTCCGCAGCATCCTCCCCACCCTGGCCACCACCGTCGTCCTCGCGGCCACCACGACCGCCTGCGGCAGCGGCGGCGGCTCCGGGTCCGGCTCCGCCACCCAGGAGCTCAAGGGCCAGAGCCTGACCGTCGCCGCCGTCTGGAGCGGCACCGAGCAGGAGAACTTCAAGAAGGTCCTGGACGCCTTCACCGCGAAGACCGGCGCCAGCGTCAGCTACACGTCCACCGGCGACAACCTCTCCACCGTCGTCGGCAGCAAGATCGAGGGCGGCGACCCGATGGACGTCGTCATGGTCGCCCAGCCCGGCGTCGTCAAGCAGTTCGCCGACAAGGGCTGGCTCGCGCCGCTCCCGCCCAGCGTCACCGAGGCCGCGAAGAAGAACTACGCGAGCATCTGGTCCACGCTCGGCACCGTCAACGGCACCCAGTACGGCCTCTACTTCAAGGCCGCCGACAAGTCGACCGTCTGGTACAGCCCCACCGCCTTCCAGAACGCCGGCGTCCAGCCCCCGGCCACCTTCGACGACCTGCTCAAGGCCAGCCGCACGCTCTCCGACTCCGGCACCCCGGCCTTCTCCGTCGCCGGCCAGGCCGGCTGGCCGCTCACCGACTGGTTCGAGAACGTCTACCTCTCCCAGGCCGGGCCCGAGCTCTACGACAAGCTCGCCCGGCACGAGATCCCGTGGACCGACCCGTCCGTCGTCAAGGCCCTGACCACGCTCGGCAAGGTCTTCGGCGACCGGCAGCTCGTCGCGGGCGGCGGCCAGGGCGCGCTGCAGACCGACTTCCCCACCTCCGTCCAGCAGGTCTTCGGGCCGCAGCCCAAGGCCGCCATGACCTACGAGGGCGACTTCGTCGGCGGGGTCATCGCCTCCGAGCTCAAGAAGCAGGTCGGCACCGACGCGAAGGTGTTCCCCTTCCCCGCCGTCGACGGCGGCAAGGCGCCGGTGATGGGCGCCGGCGACGCGGCCGTCGTCCTCAAGGGCGCCAAGCACGCCGAGGCCGCGCAGAAGTTCGTCGAGTTCCTGGCCGGCCCGGAGGCCGCCGCCGTCTGGGCCAAGGCCGGCGGGTTCATCTCTCCCAACAAGGCCGTCGACCCGGCCGTCTACCCCGACGACACCACCCGCCAGTTCGCCAAGTCCGTGATCGACGCCGGAGACGCCTTCCGCTTCGACATGTCCGACCAGGCCCCCGCCGCGTTCGGCGGCACGGCCGGCCAGGGCGAGTGGAAGGACCTCCAGGACTTCCTCGCCGACCCCTCCGACGTCCAGGGCGCCGCCGCCAAGCTCGAAGCGGACGCCGCCAAGGCGTACAAGGGCTGATCCACATGTCTCTGCGTCCCACCCGCGGGGACCGGGCATGGGGGGGGGGGGGCGGGCGGCCCCCCGGGGGCCGCCCCGCGGGGGGGGGCGCCCCCCCCGCGCGGGGGCGGGGCCCGCGCGGGGCCGCCCCCCGCGCCCCCCCGGGCGCGCGCCCCG
>NZ_JBHWGV010000193.1:3877-5351 GCF_042732955.1 Kitasatospora sp. NPDC059747
GTGTGAACCACTTGATCTTGCGTCCCCCCCGCCGGGCCCGGGAATCGGGTGCCGCCGTGCGCCCCCAGCGGGGCCTCGCCCTGCTGTTCGTCCTCCCCGCGCTCCTGCTGCTCGGCGCCCTCGTCGTCTACCCCATCGGCTACTCGGTGGCCCGCAGCCTCTTCGACGCCTCCGGCCACCGCTTCGTCGGGCTCGACAACTACGGCGCCGCCTTCACCGACCACGCGACCCTCACCGCCGTGCGCAACAACGCGATCTGGGTCGCCGTCGCGCCGGCCCTGGTCACCGCGATCGGCCTGGTGTTCGCCGTGCTGACCGAGAAGGTCCGCTGGGCCACCGCCTTCAAGCTGCTCGTCTTCATGCCGATGGCGATCTCCTTCCTCGCCGCCGGGATCATCTTCCGCACCGTCTACGACGCCGACCCGCACCGCGGCGTCCTCAACGCCGCCGCCGTCGCCGTCCACGACACCTTCACCGACCAGCCCTCCTACCCGGGCGCCCGGCCGCGCCCCGGCACCGGCCTCGACCAGGCCCAGGGCGGAGACGTCACCGCGCCGGCCGCCACCCGCGCCGTCCTGCTGCCACTGGTCGGCGTGCAGCCCGGCGCCATCCCGGCCGCCGCCCAGGCGGCCAGGCTGCCCACCGGCGACGACGGCGTCAGCGGCACCGCGTTCCTCGACTTCGTCCCGGGCGGTGGCGGCCGTCCCGGCCGGTTGGACCCCGGGAAGAAGGGCCTGCCCGGCCTCAAGGTCCAGCTCCGCGACGGCGGACGGACGATCGCCACCACGACCACGGCCGCCGACGGCACCTTCCGGTTCGCCGCGGCCCCCTCCGCCACCCTCACGGTGGTGCTGCCCGCCGCCGACTTCGCCGCCCCCTACCGCGGCGTCGACTGGCTCGGACCCGCCCTCGTCACCCCCGCCATCATCGGCGCCTACACCTGGATCTGGGCCGGCTTCGCCATGGTGATCATCGCCGGGGGCCTCGCCAACCTGCCCCGCGAGACCATCGAGGCGGCCCGGATCGACGGCGCCGGCGAATGGCAGATCTTCCGCCGCATCACCGTGCCCCAACTCGCCCCGGTGCTCGGCGTCGTGTTCGTCACGATGGTCATCAACGTGATGAAGATCTTCGACCTCGTCTACATCATCGCGCCCGGACCGGTGCAGCAGGACGCCGACGTGCTCGCGCTCCGGCTCTACCTGGTCTCCTTCGGCGGCGGCAACGACCAGGGCCTCGGCAGCGCGCTCAGCGTCCTGCTGCTCCTGCTCGTCGTCCCCGTGATGCTCCTCAACGTCCGCCGCTTCCGCGGGAGTCACACATGACCACCACCTCTCCTGCCCCCGGCGGGGGGGCCCCCCCCCCGCGCCCCCGCCCCCCCGCCCCCCCCCCGCCCCCCCGGCCCCGCCCCGCGGGGGGGAGTGTGGCCCGCCGGGGCGGGGGGGGGGCCACCGAGGGGGCGGGCGTCTCCGAG
>NZ_JBHWGV010000193.1:5361-10561 GCF_042732955.1 Kitasatospora sp. NPDC059747
CGCCCTCACCCCCCCCCCCCCCCCCCGCCGGCCGGCGGGGGCGCGCGGGCCGCGCGCGCCCCCCCCCGACTCGCCGCCCTCACGCGCAGCGGACTCGTCCAGGCCGTGCTGATCGTCGCCGCCGTGGCCTGGCTGGTGCCCACCGTGGGCCTGCTCGTCTCCTCGCTGCGGCCCAAGCAGGCCGCCGCCAACGGCGGTTGGTGGACGGCCCTCACCAAGCCCGCCGAACTCACGCTGCAGAACTACTCGGCGCTGCTCGGCGGGGGCGACGTTCCCAAGGCGCTGTGGAACACCGTGCTGATCAGCGTCCCGGCCACCCTGCTCACCGTCGCCCTCGCCGCGGGCGCCGGGTACGCCTTCGCGTGGATGCGCTTCCCCGGGCGGGACGCGATCTTCGTCGGCGTCGTCGGGCTGCTGGTCGTCCCCGTGCAGGTCGGGCTCATCCCGGTCGCGAAACTGGAGGGCGCCGTCGGGCTGTTCGGCACCATCCCGGGCGTCGTGCTGTTCCACGTCGGCTACGGGCTGCCGTTCGCCGTCTTCCTGATGCGCAACCACTTCCTCGACATCCCGGCCGAACTCCTCGAAGCGGCCCGGATCGACGGCTGCGGCGAGTGGCGGATCTTCCGCACCCTCGCGCTGCCCCTCGCCGCGCCGGCCGTCGCCTCGCTGTGCATCTTCCAGTTCCTCTGGGTGTGGAACGACATGCTCGTCGCGCTCATCTTCGCGGGCAACGACGCGCAGCCGCTCACCGTCTACCTGCAGTCCCAGATGCGGCAGTTCGGCAGCAACATGGACATCCTCGCGCCGGGCGCCTTCCTGTCGCTGCTGGTGCCCGTGGTGGTGTTCCTCTGCTTCCAGCGGTTTTTCGTCCAGGGGGCGATGGCGGGGTCGGTGAAGTGATCCGGCCCTGACGCGGAGGTGACCGCTACTCGGCGTCCGCGCCGAGCAGCGTCCGCGTCTGCACCTCGTGGAACTCGGGCTCGCCGTCCGCGCGCCGGCTCCGGACGGTGGCCGCCCAGCCGAGCAGGAAGGCGGCCGGCACCGAGACCACCCCGGGCATCTGCAACGGGAACCAGTGGAAGTCGACGTTCGGGAACAGCGCGTCCGGCGCGCCGGAGACCGTCGGCGAGAACAGTTGCAGCCCCACGGAGGTGAGCAGTCCGCCGTACACCGTCCACAGCAGTCCGGTGCGGTTGTAACGGCTCCAGAACAGGCTGTAGACGAGGGCGGGCAGGACGGCCGACGCGGCGACCGTCACCGCCAGGGAGGACAGGAACTGCAGGTTGTAGCCCTGCGCGGCGACCGCGAGGGCGATCCCGACCGCGCCGACGGCCCCCACCGACCACCGCACCGCGCGCACCTCCGCGACCTGCGTCATCCGGCCCCGGCGCACCGCGCAGGCGGCCACGTCGTGGGCGAGCGCGGCCGCCGCCGCGAGCGTGATGCCCGCGACGACCGCCAGCACGGTGACGAACACCGCGCACGCGACGGCGGTGAACAGCGCGCCGCCCGCCGTCGTGCCCGTGCCGCCCTGCAGGTTGCCCGCGAGCAGCAGCAGGGCGGCCTGCCCGTTCGGGTCGACCGCCGAGATGAGCCGGCCGCCGAGCAGCGCGACGGCGCCCAGCCCGAGCACCACGACGGCCAGGCAGAACGCGCCGACCATGCCCACCGCGTGCCGGGTCGAGCGCCGGGCGGCGGCCCCGGTCGGCGAGGCGTTCACCCGCATGATCATGTGGGGCATGCAGGACGCGCCGAGGACCACGGTGAGGTGCAGGCCGACGAAGTTCAGCCAGCCCTCGGCGGAGTCGCCGAACCGCAGGCCCGGACGCAGGTAGGCGTCCGCCCGTCCGCTCCCCTTCGCGGCGGCGGCGAGCAGCGCGTCGACGTCCCAGTGGAAGCGCGCGAGCACCGACAGCACGACCACGAGGACGGTGCCGAGGGTCAGCACGACCTTGACGATCTGGACCAGGCTGGTGCCCTTCATGCCGCCGAGCACCGTGTAGCAGACCATCAGCATGCCGACCAGCACGGTGCAGAACTGCTGCACGCCGCTGTGGGTGAGCCCGAGCATGAGCGCGGTGGCCGTGCCCGCGCTGGAGAGCTGCACGACCAGGAACGGCAGCGAGACGGCGAGCGTCACCACGGCCGCGGCGATCCTCGGCGCGGCGCCGTCCGCGCGCAGGGCGAGGACGTCGCCGAGGGTGTAGCGGCCGGCGTTGCGCAGCGGCTGGGCGAGCAGGAGCAGGACGCCCAGCGAGAGGGCGGTGCTGAGGGCGAGGGTGACCCCGTCGTAGCCGTTCACCGCGACGATCCCGGTGGTGCCGAGCAGGGTGGCGGCCGAGATGTAGTCGCCGGAGAGGGCGAGGCCGTTCTGGAACGGTGTCAGCGTGCGGTTGGCGGTGTAGAAGTCGGCCGTCTCGTCGCCCTCCGGGCCGACCAGCACGCACAGCAGCAGCGTCACGCCGACGAAGACCAGGAAGGCGATGAGCACCATCGTCTGGGTGCCGGCGCCCGGGGTGGCGGGGTTCATCGGGCCTCCGTCCGGTGGCCCGCGCGCAGGCGCTCGGCCTCCGCGTCGCACCGCGCGGCCGCGCGGCGGTCGAAGCGGGCGGCCGTCCACAGCAGCAGGGTGCCCTGCACGACGCCGAGCAGCATGCCCACGGTGAACTGCCCGAGCACCTTCGTCCCCAGCAACCCGCCGGCGGTGCACGCGAGCACCACCGTGAGCGCGAGGGGCACGCCGTTGAGCAGCGCGAAGCCGCGGGTGATCCGCAGGGTGCGGCGGCGCAGGACGGCCAGCTCCCGGGGGCTGACGGCCGGACGCGCGCCGGGCGGCGGGGTGCCGGCCGACCGGTGGCCGAAGAGTGAGGGCGACGAGGGCATGAGGGTGGTCCTGGCGTCCTTGCGTCGGTGTGTGGGCGGGCGGGCTTCTCTGCTGGTCTGGTCGGCTGCGGGCGGGTTTCTCTGCAGACGGGCTGCGCGTAGTCCTCCATGATGGGGGCGCACCGGCGAGGTGACTCCTGTGCCGAACACAGAGTTCCGGGTCGGGAGTTGTCACGGATCACAAGTCGGATCACCGAGCAGGTCGCAAGGCGGATCACAGGGCGGCGTGCTCCAGCCGCCGGGTGTCCAGGGCGGCGAGCGCGGCGCTGAGCTTGATGCGGTCGCCGTGCTCGGCGGGGTTCAGGCCGGTCAGGGCGGCGATGCGGCGGATGCGGTAGTCGACCGTGTTCGGGTGGACGTGCTGCTGCGCCGCGACCTCGCGGCGGTTGAGGTTGCTCTGGAGGTAGAGCCGCAGGGTCGGCAGCAGGTCGGGCTTGTCGGCGATCGGGACGAGCAGCTCGGCGAGGTGGTCGCGGGCCGCGCCCGGGCGGGTGAGCTGGTGCTCGATGAGCAGGTCGTCCAGCAGGTAGGCGCCGGGCGGGCGCTGGAAGACGACGGCGGTGTCGCGCACCTCGGTCGCCAGGCGGACGGCGTCCGGCACCCGGTCGGGTGCGCAGATCGCGGCCCCGGCGGTGAGCGGCGCCCGCGCGGCGCGGCCGAGGTCCTCCATCGCGGCGGCCAGCCAGGGGCGGTGATCGGCCTCCGCCTCGGTGCGGGGCAGCAGGGCGACGCCCTCGGTGGCGGTCAGCTGGGCGAGGACGGGTCGGCCGGTGCGCCGGTCGAGTTCGGCGCGGATCCGCCGGATCTTCCGGCGGGCGGCGACGGCGGTGTCGACGTCCTCGCGCAGCTCGTCGCGGTGCGTGCCGATCGCCAGCGCGAGCACCAGGTAGGCGGGCGGCAGGGCGGTGCCGCTGTGGCGGGCCGCGGTGTGGATGTCGGTGCCGGTGAGCAGCGCCGACAGCATCGTGTGCCGGGCCGCGTCGCTCTCGCCGGCCTGCGCCTGGCGCTCCTCCAGGTACCCGGCGGTGACCTCGGAGACGGTGACCCGCAGGCCGGTGAGCAGCGTCCGGTAGGCGATGCCCACCTCGGCGGGCGGCAGGTAGCGGGCCAGGAAGTCGACGCACACCTGCGCGCCCAGGTAGTAGGCGTCGACCACGGCCTCGATCGGCACGCCCTCCTCCGCCCGGCGGGCGGCCGAGGCGCGCTGGTAGGCCCGCCACTTCGGCTCCAGCGGCCGGCCCGTCCGCAGCGACTGGGCGATGCCGCGGATGCTCTGCTCGGTGACGCGGCTGACGTCGTGCTCCAACTGCTCGGCGGGCAGCCGCCCGTACACCGGTTGCTCGGCCAGCAACCGCGCGGTTATCTCCGCCTTCAGCCGCGGCAGGTCGGCCAGCAGCCCCTCCGCCATGACCTCCCCGGTCGCCGGGTCACACGCGCTGTCATCCGTCACAATCACGCCTTCCGCTCGCCCGTCACGCACACCCTCCCCCGCACCGGCGGGAGTTGGCCGACCTGCATGCTAGGCGCGCGGCCGGACATCGGACCGTGTGACGCGTGGCACGGTCACGAAATCGGCACTCTCGGAGGCGGCGAGTGCCGCTCCGGGCCGGCCGGCGCCATGACCCGTCACAATGCGTACCGCCGCTTCGGCCGCGTCCGGGGATCCGTGCGCCATGCTGGAGGCCGTGCTGCGACTCCTGATGACCTCGGACACCCACCTGCCCACGCGTGCCCGCCGGCTGCCGCCGGTGCTCCTCGACGCCATGGCGGACGCGGACGTCGTCTTCCACGCCGGCGACTGGGTGGACACGGACACGCTCGACCTCTTCGAGGCCCGCTCCGCCCGGCTGGTCGCCGTCCACGGCAACAACGACGGGGCCGCGCTGCGCGCGCGGCTGCCCGAGGTCGCCCGGGTCGAGCTGCAGGGCGTGCGCTTCGCCGTCGTCCACGAGACGGGGCCCGCCAAGGGCCGCGAGGAGCGGTGTGAGGCCCGGTTCCCGGACGCCGACGTGCTGGTCTTCGGGCACAGCCACATCCCGTGGGACAGCTCCGCCCCGGGCGGCCTGCGGCTGCTCAACCCCGGATCCCCGACGGACCGGCGGCGGCAGCCCACGACGACGTACCTGACCGCTCTCGTGGGCGACGGCCGGTTGAGCGAGGTGCACCTGCACGACGTCCCGCGCCCTGTCTGAGGCGGTGCCTCAGTTCGGGCAGTACGTCGCCGGCAGCTGCCACTCCGGCCCGACCAGCCGCTGCTCCAGCTCGTCGATCGTGATCCGGATGCCGACCGTCCCCGCGAGTCCGACCCGGAAGCGGC
>NZ_JBHWGV010000194.1:0-1175 GCF_042732955.1 Kitasatospora sp. NPDC059747
GAGGTCGGCGGCGACCACCGAGCCGATCCCGAAGAACGCGCCGTGGGCGAGCGAGGCCACGAGGCGGCCCGCGAGCATGACGCCCATGCTCGGGGCGGCGGCGGACAGCAGGTTGCCGGCGACGAAGAGGCCCATGAGGAGCATCAGCATCGTCTTGCGGCCGATCCGGGTGCCGAGCACCGTCATCAGCGGCGCGCCGATGACGACGCCGATCGCGTACCCGGTGACCAGGAGCCCGGCGGTGGGGATGGACGCACCGTAGTCGCCCGCGATCTCGGGCAGCAGGCCCATGATGACGAACTCGGTGGTCCCGATCCCGAAGGCCCCGATGGCCAGGGCGAGGAGTGCGAGAGGCATGGCGCGTCCTCCAGACGAGATTGCTACAGCGCCTTACGAGCCTCGACAATAGTTGCAGACGCGGCATAGGTGCAACTGCGGGCTTTTGCTCGTGGTGACTCTGCTCGTCCGCCCCTCCGCCCCGCCGGCCGGATGCTTGTATAAGCGGGATACATGCCCAGGCCGAAATTTTTGCCGAGGGCTTATCCTTGACACCGTCGAACCCGGAAGGAGACCCGCGCCCATGACCGCCACGGATCCCGCGCTGACCGCCCTCGCCAACGGCTGGGCCGCCCTGTACCTCCTGGCCGGCCGGATCGAGGCGCACATCGAGCGCAGCCTGCAGGCCGGGCACGACCTGAGCGTGCGCGAGTACTCGCTGCTCGACGTGCTCAGCCGCCAGCACGACGACGAGGGCGGCCACCTGCAGATGAAGCAGGTCGCCGACGCGGTCGTCCTCAGTCAGAGCGCGACGACCCGCCTGGTCACCCGCCTGGAGGACCGCGGCCTGCTCTCGCGCTACCTGTGCCCGACCGACCGTCGCGGCATCTACACGAACGTGACCGAGGACGGCCTGAAGCTGCTGGAGGCGGCCCGTCCGACGAACGACGCCGCGCTCCGCGAGGCCCTCGACGAGGCCGCGAAGAACCCCGATCTCGCCCCCCTCGTCAAGGCCGTGGAGGGCGTGAACCCGCTGTCGGCGCTTGCGCGGCGCTGAACGCCCCGTACGACGAAGCGCCCCCCCCCCCCAACCCCGGGGGGGCGGGGGAGGTGATGGGGTGTGGGGGGTCCCACACGGGGGCCGAGCGGGCGACCAATCACGGTCCACCGGGGGGGCC
>NZ_JBHWGV010000194.1:1185-3471 GCF_042732955.1 Kitasatospora sp. NPDC059747
CCCGGGTGGCGGGGTGGGGGCGGCGCTCACCCCCCGGTCCCCCCACCCCCCCCCCCCATGCCCGGGGGGGGGCGCTTCGTCGTATCGGGTGTGGGCGGTCACTCCGAGGCGAGCAGGGCGTCCAGCTTCGCGTAGCCCTCGGTGACGCCCTTCTCCATGCCGCTCGCGAGGATCGCGTCGCGGGCGGCGAAGCTGTCGACCACGGACAGGATCGTGACGCGGGTGCGGCCCTCGCCGGCCGGCTCGAACACGGCGGTGTCCAGCGAGACGCCGTCCGGCACGCCCGTGTACGTGAACGTCTGGACGAGTCGGGTCTCCGGCCGGACCTCGTGGAACGAGCCGTAGAAGGCGGCGATCTCCCGGCCGTCCTGGTGCATGGAGTAGCGGTAGCTCCCGCCGGTGCGGCCGTCCCAGAAGTCGATCTTCGTCTCGTGGTTGTCCGGGCCGAGCCACCGGGCGACCAGCTCGGGCTCGATCCAGGCCCGGAAGACCCGCGCCGGCGGGGCGTCGAACTCGCGGACGATCCGGATGGTGGGCAGTGCCGGGTCCGCCTCGACCCGGGTCTCGCGGCCGGTGGTGGAGGTCATGGCTTCTCTCCTTCGTGTCCTGGGCCTGCTTCGGTCTCTGTGCTGTGCGCGGGGCCTCCGCCTGCCGGCTCGTCGCCTGTCGGGTCGTCGTCGGCGGACCCGTCGTCGGCGGCCTCGTCGGCCATGGCCGCGAGGACGGCGTCCAGGCGGCGGAACCGCTCCTCCGCCTGGCGGCGGTAGCGCTCGATCCAGCTCGTCATCAAGTCGAACACCTGCGGTTCGAGGTGGCACGGCCGCCGCTGCGCGTCCCGGCTGCGGCTGACGAGCCCGGCCTCCTCCAGCACCTTGAGGTGCTTGGAGACGGCCTGCATCGACATCGCGTACGACTCCGCCAGCTCGCCGACGGTCGCATCGCGGACCGAGAGGCGGGCGACGATGTCGCGCCGGGTCGGATCGGCCAGGGCGACGAACGCCCGGGACAACTGGTCGACGGCCACCGGATACCCCTGCTCTTTCTCAACCGATTGGTTGAGGACAACGCTACGCCGGTCCGCCGCCTTCTTCAACCGATCGGTTGAGAAAGATGCCGAGGGCGTCGCCGGAGGGCTTGATCGGGTCTTCCGGAGCCTGGCATGCCACTACAGATACCGATCGTTCGGTTTTGTGTGCGACTGCTCGTGGGGAGTGGCCTTGAGGTGTCGGTGGGCGGCCGGACATCCCGAATTCGCCGAAGGGCGCGGGTGGGTGAGGGAGGAGAAGCACCTGGGGCGATTCCCGGGCAGTGTCCTGTCGCCTTCGGGCCAGTCGTCGCTAAGATACGGCGTGTTTGGTTTTGTTTTTCGCGAGAATGTCAGAACGGGGTGGTTCCGGTGGTACGGCAGGAGCGCGCGCTCCGGACGCGTCGGCTGATCCTGGAGGCCGCGGCTTCTGTCTTCGACGAGTTCGGCTACGAGGGAGCGACCATCGGCGAGGTGGTCTCCCGGGCCGGTGTGACGCGCGGCGCGGTCTATTTCCATTTCGCGTCCAAACGCGATCTCGCGCAGGGCGTGGTTGAGGAGCAGTTCGCCCAGGACGAGGTTCCCGAACGCGCTTGCAAACTCCAGGAGTTCGTGGACACCGGGATGGTGGTCGCCCATCTGCTGCCGCGCGACCCGCTGCTGAGCGCCGGTGCCCGGCTCTCCCTCGGCCAGGACGTGTTCGACGAGTTCGGCGGCGGCGCGATCCTCGGGTGGATCTCCCGCTTCGAGGTGCTCCTGGTCGCGGCCGGCGAGCGCGGCGAACTGCTGCCGCACGTCACCCCGGCGGACGCGGCATGGCTGCTGACGGCGGCATGGACGGGCGTGCAGATCCAGTCCCAGAAGCTGAGCGGCCGGGCGGACCTGGAGCGCCGGGTGGCCGGGCTGTTCCAGCACGTGATGCCGAGCATCGCGGTGCCGGGCGTGCTCGGGGCGCTGCAGATGGGGCCGGACCGTGGCGCCCGGGTGGTCGCCGAGGTGGCGGCGGCCCGCGCGGCGTCGGAAGGCGACGCCGACGGCAATGGCGGCAGTGGAGGCAACGAAGGCAATGGCGCCGAGGTCGAGGCGCACGCGGTCGGCGGCGCGGTCGCGGTGTCCTGAGGCGGCGCACCGCTCGCGCAGGAACGGGCGGATCGACGGCGGTGCGGGGGGGGTGTGGTGCCCCCCCCCCCCCCCGCCGGTGTGACAGTGGGGGGGTGGGCGTGGCCTCCGAGGGTGCGCGCGCAGCCCCCGCGCGCGGTGGG
>NZ_JBHWGV010000194.1:3481-10370 GCF_042732955.1 Kitasatospora sp. NPDC059747
GTCCGCGCGCCCCCCGGTCGCGGGCGTCGGCGGTTCCGGGGGGGGGGGGGCGGCTCGGGGCCGCCCCCCCCCCCCGACCGCTTGTGCCCGGGTGCCTGGCCTGTCCGATCCGCCTGGTCCGCGCGCTCCGCCCCGGCCGCTTGGTCCGCCTGGTCCGCCCGTGGGCCCAGGCGTGCGCTCGCGTCCGCGCACCGGCGCACGGCTGGTCCGTTCGCGCCCCCGATTCGAGCAGGCGTACCCCGATTCGCATAAACAAACAGCTCGTTCGGTTTTGTATTGACAAACCGCCCGTCCTGTTTTTGACTGGTCATCGTGGCCCCGGGGTGTCGACCCAGGGGGAGTCGGGTGCTGGCCGCGGCGGATCCGCCGGGGGCGTTCCGTGGATTGGGGTGGTCGTCATGGAGATCCGCGTGCTGGGGGCGTTGGACGTCCGGATGTGCGGAGTGTCGGTGGTGCCGTCCGCGCCGAAGCCGCGGCAGGTGCTCGGGTTACTGGCGCTGCGGGCCGACCAGGTCGTCCCGGCCGGCACGCTGGCCGACGAGCTCTGGTCCGGCCGCCCGCCGCGCAGCGCCCGCACCACCGTGCAGACGTACGTTCTGCAGCTGCGCGAGCTCATCGACCGCGCGATCGCCACGACCGGCGCGGCCACCGCCGGGTTCGCCTGCGCGAAGGACGTCCTCGTGACCTCCCCCGGCGGCTACATGCTCAACAGCGGCGGCGGCCTCACCGACGCCCGCGAGTTCGACCGCCTGGCCGGCCTGGGCTACCGCGCGATGGACGGCGACGACCACAAGCTCGCCGCGAGGATGCTCGACGAGGCGCTGCGCCTCTGGCGCGGCCCGGCCTTCTCGGACGTCCCGGCCGGCGGCCAGCTCGCCGTCGAGGCCAAGCGCCTGGAGGAGACCCGGCTCTGCGCCCTGGACCAGCGCATCGACGCCGACCTGCGGCTCGGCCGCCACCGCGTCCTGCTCGCCGAACTGACCGTCCTGGTCGACCGCTACCGCACCCACGAGAGCCTGCACGGCCAGTACATGCTCGCGCTGCACCGCTCCGGCCGGAGGGGGGAGGCGCTGGAGGTGTACCAACGGCTCCGTGCAACTCTGGTACGGGAATTGGGCATGGAACCGTCAGCGGCGCTGCGGCGGCTGCAGCGCTCGATCCTGGTCGCCGCCCCCGAACGGGCGGAGACCGGCAGCGAACCGGCCGCCGTGGTCCGCCCGGCCGAACGGCAGGGCGCCGCGGCCCGGTTCTCCCGGGCGGGCTGAAGGCCACGGGGGCGGCCCGGGCGGGACTGTTCGGTGCGGTGCGCGTAAACGGAACTGGCTTGCAGCAGTGAGGGGTTGAGGGCACGTGGCGCAGGAGAGGTCGGAGCGGACGCGCGGGCGGCTGGTGGAGGCGGGGGCGGTGCTGTTCGACCGCAGCGGGTACGCGGGGGCCACGCTCGGCGAGATCGCCGGCACGGCCGGGGTGACGAAAGGGGCGCTGTACTTCCACTTCGCGTCGAAGGAGGACCTGGCGCGGGCGGTGCTGGACCAGGCCGAGGGCTCGCTGCGCGGCGCGTGCGCCACGCTGCGCACGGCCTCGTCGCCGCTCCAGGCCCTGATCGACTCGGGGTACTGGCTGGTCGACGCCCTCGGCTCGGACGCGGTGATCCGCGCCGCGTTCCGGCTCGGCCGGGAGGGCGGCGCGTGGCTGGGGGAGGCGGCGGCCCAGGGCCCGGCGGCGGAAGTCCCGACGCAGCCCGGCCCCACGCAGCCCGGCCCTACGCAGCCGGGTCCAGCGCAGTCAGGCCCGACACAGGCCGGCCCGGCGGCGGCAGGCGGGTGCGTGGCCGGGACGCAGGGCTTCCACGGCGTATGGGCGGGCGTGGTCCGGGAGTTGCTGTCCGGCGCGCGCCGCGCGGGCGAACTGCGCGACCGCCCGGGCGGCACCGGCCCGGAGACGCTCGTGGTGACGGCCGCGTGCGGCCTGGAGGTCACGTTCGGCGAGGACTGCTCGCCCGAGGAGCGCGCCCGCCGGGTCGCCGCGCTGTGGGAGTGGCTGCTGCCCTGCCTCGTCCCGCCGGGCGCCGCGGCCCTCTACCGCACGAGGCCGCTGACGGGCGTGCCGGCCTAAGCCGTCGGACCGGCCGGGCAGCAGCGCGTGCGAGGTAATTCGGTGGCGGTTCGTGCGGAGACGGACGAGGATTCGACGCATGACCGACGAACCAGCGCGCTGGACCCGGGCGACCGTCTACCCGGACATGTGGGCCGATCCGGCCGACGACCCGCGGACCCTCGAAGGCCCCAGCCCGGACGGCGAACTGGGCACGCTGCTGGACTACTTGGTGAACTACCGGCTGACCTTGCGGCTCAAGTGCGAGGGCCTGGACGCCGAGCAGCTCGCCCGCCGGTCCGTCCCGCCGTCGACGATGTCGCTGCTCGGCCTGGTCCGCCACCTCGCCGAGGTCGAACGGGACTGGCGCAACTGGCTCACCGAGGACGAGCCGCCGTCCCAGCCGCTGCCCAAGCTGTACGGCGGGCGCGACGCGGACTTCGACGGGGCGGTCGCCGACCGGGCCGTCGTGGACGCCGCGTTCCGCGACCTGGAGCGCGAACAGGCCGAGACCGACGCCGCCCTCGCCGAACACCCGGACCTGGGCGCACGCGTGGGCAAGGACCGGGTCTCGATCCGCGAACTGATGGTGCACCGGATCGAGGAGTACGCCCGCCACTGCGGGCACGCCGACCTCCTGCGCGAGTGCGTCGACGGACGCGTCGGCCAGTAGCGACGCCGTCCCCCTCGCCGTCCTGTAGTCCGCCGGCGGGACGGTTCAACCCCGCAGCGGCGCGAGCTCGTCCAGCCACCGCCCGACCAGCTCGCGGACGGCGTCCGCGCTCTCGACCTGCGGGTTGTGCCCGGTGCCGTCCAGCACCGCCGCCGTCATCCGCGGATAGTGGTCGAGCAGCGCGAGCTGGTCGCGCCAGCCGACGAGCGCGTCCTGGCGCGCGGTGACCAGCAGGTGCCGTCCGCCGTGAGCGGGCACGCCGACCTCCGGCCACTCCGGGAGCAGGAAGTCGGCCTCCAGCTCGGCCGCCGCCGTACGGTCGTGGGCGTCCCAGCCGGGTGCGACGTGCCGCCGGTACAGGCCCCAACTGGTCTTTGTGTGACGGGCCATGACGGCGCCGAACACTTGCTGCTCCGAGGTCGAGAGGCCGGCGAGGAACTCCTCGTCGCGCTCGACCACCGTCTCCTCGGGCAGCGTCCGGTCCGTGCCCCAGCGGACGACCGGGACGATCAGGGCCGAGCCCAGCACCTGCTCGCCGAACGCCGCCGTCACGGCCCGCGCCAGCTGCCCGCCGAACGACTGCCCGGCGACGGCGAACCGCTCCTGCCCGACGAGTTCGCGGATCCGCTCGACGACGGCGTCGGCCACCGCCGTCGCGGAGGTCCTCCCCGGCAGCCGCGGGCTGTTGCCGTGCCCGGGGAGGTCGAGGTAGATCCGCCGCCACCCGGGCCGGTCGGCGAACGCGGGGTCGAGGGGCAGGAGGAGCCGGTGGTCGATCGTGTAGCCGTGGATCAGCACGATCGGGGTGCCGTGGCCGAACTCGGCGTGCCAGATGCGGGCGTCAGTCATGAAAGTCAGTGTGCAACCTTCACATAAGTGTCAAGGTCAAGCGGCTCAGGCCGACACGGGATCCAGGGCGGTGGCGCGGACCGCCTCCAGGTACTCCGCGATCGCGTCCCGGTTGCGGGTGAGGCACCGGATCCGGTCGCTCATGCGGTCCCGCTCGTTCTCCAGCGTCGCGATCATGTCCGGCGTCGCGTCCGGGACATGGATGACGCGCGGCTTGTCGAGGCACGGCAGGATCTGCTTGATGATGCGCGTCGGCAGCCCGGCGTCCAGCAGCCCGCGGATCTGGACGACGCGGTCGACGAGGTGCTCGTCGTAGTCCCGGTAGCCGTTCGCCGCACGTTCCGGCGTGATGAGCCCCTGCTGCTCGTAGTAACGCAGGAGCCGCGGGGGAGTCCCGGTCCGGTCGGACAGTTCACCGATACGCATGCGTCGCCCCTCGTGCCGTCCGGCCTTGACATTGACATCAATGTGAGGGTCTGAGGATATCCGCATGAGTCGTCAGACCGTATGCCCGCCAACACCCCGGCCCGACGCCAGCCGAGGGCTCAGCCCCAGGGGGAGGGCGGGAACCAGAGGTAGCCGAGCCTGGCCAGCATCCGGACGTCCCAGTACACGACGGTGAAGACCCCGGCGACGAGGAAGGCCGCCGCGGTCACCACGCTGATCCGGGCGGGCCTGGATGCCAGCACCCGTTGCAGTCGGCCGCCCGTTCCGTAGGCGAGCGCCACGAACAGCACCGCCATGACGGCGATGTTGCCGATCGACTGCAGGAGGAACGCTCCCGCGCCGTAGACCGGGTTGTGAGTGGTGGCGGCGTGCCGGAACAGGTCGCGGAAGAGCGGGTACGGGCGGCCCACCAGGAAGCCGCCGATCATCGCGCCGACGAGAACCAGCGGTGCGTTCGGGAAGCGCCGGGACAGCCCGGCCAGCGGGTCCCGGACCAGGCCGACGGCGGCCAGGCCGAGCACGATCATCACCAGCCCGATCAGGCCGAAGGCCGTCATCGACTGCAGCGCCCGGGGTGTCAGGCCCTTGCCCGCGGCCGTCGAGAACTGCGGCATGTGCGTGCCGACGAGGCCGACCAGCGCGCCGTAGGCGGCCGAGACCGGCGCCATGCCCGCGAAGACCCAGCCCAGCGGCTTGGCGACGTGCAGGAGCCGGTGGCGCAGCGACGGCGACTGCCCGACCAGCGGGCCGACGGCACCGAAGGCCGCGATGTTGCACGCGGTGAAGGAGCCGGCCAGCCCGGAGACGAAGGCGAACAGGACGCCGGAGACCACCCCGGTGATCGGCGTGCCGTGGGCGTCGTGGCCGAGCAGGGCGTCGGCGGTGCCGAAGCCGATCTGGTCGTCGACCAGGTTCGCGTTCCAGGCGTACGCCAGCAGGAGCCCGCCGAGCGTGCCGAGCAGCACGGTCGGCCAGCGGCGCCGGGGGAAGTCGCCGGTGACGAACAGCGAGGTACGGTGGGGTAGTTGACGTGCGGCGTGGCCGGCCGTGGTGTCCGGCTGACCCGATGCGTACGTGCTCATGGCGGCGTCTCCTCGTCGGCCGATGCCGGGTGCTCAGTTCCCCCGGCCGTAGCCGGAGCCGACGATCCGCTTCGCGCCCTCGGCGTAGTAGCCCGGGTCCTCGGGGAGGTCGGTGGCCAGGCCGTCGACGTACCGGTTGTACATGCAGAACGCGGCGGCGATCAGCACGGTGTCGTGGATCTCGGTGTCCCCGGCGCCGGCTGCGCGGGCGGCCGCCACCGCCTCGTGCGAGACCGGCCCGACCCGGCCCTGCACCTCGGCCGCGATCCGCAGCAGGGCCCGCATGCGGTCGGTGAGCGGCGCGGTGGCGGGATCGGCCAGGACCGCCTTCACCACGTCATCGCCCTCGTCCAACTGCGCCGCGGCGAAGGCACCGTGGGCCCCGGTGCAGAAGCGGGTGCCGTTGAGGTGCGAGACGTAGGCGGCGACGAGCTCGCGCTCGCCCCGGCTCATCGGGGCCGGCGCCCGCAGCAGCGCGTCGGCGAGTTGCCCCAGTGGGGCGGCGGTGTCCGGGCGCAGCGCCAGCAGGCCGCTGATCCCCGGCAGTCCGTTGTCGATGGCGATGTGCGGCACGGGTGTACTCCTTCGGTCGGGAAGGACGGACGGCGCTCCATCGTCCTGAGCGTCGCGCCGGTCCGCCAACTCCGAGATTGCCCTGGCCCTGGGGCGAGGCGGGCGGACGGTAGCCTTGAGTCTCCAGTGACTGGAGACAGCAGAGTGAGGGCCATGGACGCGACGACCCTCTACTCGATCGGGGAGCTCTCCCGGCGCACCGGCCTGTCCGTGCGGACGATCCGGTTCTACTCCGACTCGGGGATCGTGGCGCCGACCACCCGAAGCCCCGCCGGCTACCGGCGCTACGACCTCGACGCCCTGCTCCGCCTGGAACTCGTCCGCACGCTGCGCGAGTTGGGCATCGACCTGCCCGCGATCCGGCGGATCGCGGACCGCGAGCTCCCGATGGCCGAGGTCGCCGCCGCGCACGCCGACGCCATCGACGTGCAGATCCGGGAGCTGCAGCTGCGCCGGAGCGTACTGCGCGTCGTGGCCGGGCGCGGTTCCGACCCCGAGGAGACCAGACTCGTGCACAAGCTCACGCAGTTGTCCGCCGACGAACGGCGGCGGCTGATCGACGACTTCATCGCCGGCACCTTCGGCCCAGCGGACGATGCCTCTGCGGACGGCGTTCCTGCGGGCGGCGTCCCGGCTGAAGCCGCCCCGGCCGCGGCCGCCATGGTCCGGGCCGCGACCCCCGACCTCCCCGAGGAGCCGACCACCGAACAGGTCGCGGCGTGGGTGGAGCTCGCCGAACTGGTCGGCGACGAGGACTTCCGGGCCCGGATGCGCCGGACGCTCCCGCACCAGGCCGGCGGGCGCACGCCCGGCATCGAGCGCGAGGCGGGCGAGGAGCTGACGGCGTTCACCCGTCAGAAGGTGGCCGAGGCGACGGAGGCGGGCGTCGACCCGCACGGCGACGGTGCCGCACCGGTCATCGACGAGCTCGTGCGGCGCTACGCCGAGGCGTTCGCGCGCACCCCGGACGCGGAGTTCCGGGACTGGCTGGCCCAGCGCTTCGAGGAAGCGCACGATCCGAGGGTGGACCGGTACTGGCGCCTGGTCTGGATCGTCAACGGCTGGCAGGTGGTGCCCGGTCTGACCCCGGTGTACTCCTGGCTCGCCCGGGCCCTGCGGCACCAGGACGGCGCGTAGTCCGGCGTGCGTCCGCCCGCCCGCGGGGGGCCCC
>NZ_JBHWGV010000195.1:0-10218 GCF_042732955.1 Kitasatospora sp. NPDC059747
CTGGCTTTTGTTAATCAGCGACCGGTTCCGCCGGGGCCCGGGCGCGGCCCCGAGGGCCCGGCCGCCGGCCGGTGGTGACGCTCGTCACTCCGCCGGGGCCCATAGCACGGGCCGGTCCGCCTACTTCGTCGGGCCCGCCCCACCTGCTTCCTCGGCGTCGTAGGAGGACGTGCCCGAGTCCAGCAGCGGCTCCTGCGTCTTGAGGTGCGCCGGCGCCAGCGCCCGCAGCGCGTGGTAGCCGGTGATGACGACGATCGTGCCCAGCGCGATGCCGCTGAGGCTGAAGGTGTCGGTGAACTTCATGGAGACGTTGCCGATGCCGATGATGATGCCCGCGGCGGCCGGCACCAGGTTCAGCGGGTTGCGCAGGTCCACCTTGGCGGTGATCCAGATCTGCGCGCCGAGCAGGCCGATCATGCCGTACAGGATGACGGTGATGCCGCCGAGCACCCCGCCCGGGATCGCGGCCACGACGGCACCGAACTTCGGGCAGACGCCGAACAGCAGCGCGAAGCCGGCCGCGGCCCAGTAGGCGGCGGTGGAGTAGACCCGGGTGGCGGCCATGACGCCGAGGTCCTGGACGACCTCCGTGACGAACCGCTCGGGCCGTTGAACCCGAGGAGCCTGCGGAAAATCGGCGACGAGCGATGAGTTTTGCTGTGATCCACAGTCATAGATCACGGCTGGTGCGCCTCGGCCGCGACTGCGATCGATGCGCGCACCGATTGAATCAACCGAGAACCTGACACGAGAAACCGAGGAACCCCAGATGCGTACTCTGATCAGCACCGCCTTCATCTCGCTCGACGGCGTCGTCGAGGCCCCTGGCGGCGAACCCGGCTACCGCAACACCGGCTGGACCTTCAAGCACACGGAGTTCCTTCCCGAGGCGTTCGGCATCAAGGGCCAGGAGCAGAAGGAAGCCACCGCCATGCTGCTGGGCCGGACCAGCTACGAGGCATTCAGCCCGGTGTGGCCCGGCATGGAGGACTTCGCCGACTACAAGGTGATGCCGAAGTACGTCGTCTCCACCACTCTCACCGACGGCGACCTGGTGTCGAACTGGGGCGAGACCACCATCCTCCGCTCGCTCGACGAGGTCGCCGCACTGAAGGAGACCGAAGGCGGCCCGATCATCGTCCACGGCAGCGCCGCCCTCAACCAGGCCCTCTCGGACGCCGGCCTCATCGACCGCTACCACCTCCTCGTCTTCCCGCTGCTCCTCGGCGCCGGAAAGCGCCTGTTCAGCGCCACCGACAAGGACACCCAGAAGCTCAAGCTCGTCGAGCACGAGACCTACGCCAACGGCCTGCAGAAGAACGTGTTCGACGTCGTCCGCTGACGAGGCTCCCGTGGGAGGACCGGACATGGATCTTCGGGACTGTGGATCGCCTCGATCCGGATCGGGGCAGATCGTTCGCTCGGCCATCCGCTCTGCTCGTTGTCCCCGGCGTTGTCTCTTCGCGGAAGTCTGGATCGGCAGTGCCCCGGCCGTCACTGCCACCGTTGCCTCTGAGTCGATCCTGGCCGGCTATCAGCGCGGTGCCGGCGAGCTGCGGCTCGGTCCTGCCGTGCTCGGGTCCCTTGAAGGCCGGGGACATGGCAACGGCAACCACGGGACGAAGAAGGTGTCGCCGTACAGCACCACCGGGCGACGTCGGGGACCGGTGGTACCTCTCCGTCCGCTCACGCGTTGAAGGCCGCCGAGATGATCTGGTTGACGAGGCGGCGGTCGTTGCCGCCTCCGGTGATGGGGTTGAAGGAGTAGACGAGCCGGCGCTTCAGGTCACGGGTGGCGAACATGCCGTCGGTGTAGCCGAACGTACTGCCGGTCTTGCCCCACACGGTCACGCCGTCGGGGAGGGTGACACGCATCGGGCCCGCGCCGTAGAAGGCCCGGCCGTGGCCCGGGTCCTGGTCACTGCCACCCAGGTAGGGGACATCGGGGACGGTGAACATCTCGTCGAGCTGCGCGGGCGGCAGGAGCCGTCCCCGGAAGAGCGCCGTCAGGAATCGGTCCAGGTCCGCCGTCGTGGAGATCATGCCTCCGGCGCCCGGATTCTGCTCGGTGATGTCGACCAGCCCGCTCTTGTCATGTGCGGGGGAGAGGTCGATGTAGCCGTGGGTGTGCGGACCGGGAATGGTCGTGTCCGTCTCGGGCGCGGTGGTGTGCCGCAGATCCAGCGGCAGCAGGATCCGGTCGGTGATCTCCTGCTGGTAGCTCCGGCCGGTCAGCTTCTCCACGAGCATCGCGGCGAGGTAGTAGCCGGTGGCCCCGTAGCTCTGCATGGTGCCGGGCTGGTCGAAGAGTCGGGGATGCTTGACCGCCACGGCGACCAACTCGCCGAAGGAGTGGTCGTCGAGCCGGTGCTCGACGATCCCCTGCGGGTCGGTCGGCAGGTCCTGTGCCGTCAGCTCGGGCAGACCGCCGGTGTAGTCGAGCAGTTGGCGCACGGAGATCGCCGGGTAGTCGGCGGGCAGCACGTCCGGCAGGTACTCCTGGACCGGACGGTCGAGATCGACCTGGCCCTCCGCGGCCAGCTGGAACACCACGGTCCCGATGAACATCTTGGTGACGCTGCCCAGGCGGAACCGGCCGTCGACCGGGACGGCCTCCCCCGTCGTCACATCGGCGACCCCGGACGTTCCCGTCCAGTGCCCGGCCGGCCCGCTGACCCGGGCCAGCACCGCTGTCGTGGTGGCAGGGGCACTTGCGACCGCCGCCCGGAGCGCAGCCACGTTCAGCTCGGGAAGAGAGGCCTCGGAGGCCGCCGCGACGGCTGCGGGGCGCCCGGCCGGTGCGGCGAGAGCTGGGGCAGCGGTGCTCAGGACCACTGCGGTGAGAGCCGTGCAGGCCAGCCCCGCAAGCGGCAGCCGCCTCCTGCGGCCGTTCATGGTGGCGGTCGCGCGGTTGATCGGCAAGGTTTCGGAAGTCATGCCTCGAGCCTGCCGGAGGCTGACTGTCCAGCCATCAGGGATCAGCCCCCAGCCGCCCCGGAGTCACCCCTGATACGTACCGGTCTCGGGGGAATTCGAGCTTCCGGAGGCGCTGGCCCGGCGGCTCGGCCGACGGGTGATCAGCGGGCAGTGTCGCGGACGAGGACGAGTTCGTTGCTCATCCGGCGGTGGCTTGCCCGGTTCGCTTCGGTGTGCTGGTGAAGGCGCGCCGGTAGGAGCGGGGAGGCACCCCTCGGCGCCGCACGAACTGCTCGCGCAGCACGGCCGCGCTGCCGTAGCCGACCCTGCGGGCGACCTCTTCGACCGGGAGGTCCGTGGTTTCGAGGAGTTCCTCGGCTCGGCTGAGTCGCAGGCTGCGCAGCCAGGCGTGCGGGGTGGTGCCGGTCGCCGCGGTGAAGCGGCGGGCGAAGGAGCGTTTGCTCATCATGGCGCGGCGCGCCAGTTCCGTGACGGGCAGCGGCTCGTGGAGGTGCTCGCGGGCCCAGCCGAGGACCTCGGCGAGCCGCTCGTCCCGGCCGTCCTCGGGGACGGGCGCGGCCAGGTACTGGGCCTGACCGCCGTCGCGGTGGGACGGCAGCACCATGTCGCGGGCGACGGCGTTGGCGAGCGCGGCGCCGTACTCGCGCCTCAGCAGGTGGAGGCACAGGTCGAAGCCCGCGGCTGCTCCGGCACCCGTGACGACGCTCCCTTCGTCGATGTAGAGCGCGCCGGCTTCCACGGTGACCTGCGGGTGGCGGTCGGCGAGGAGTTCGGCGAACCGCCAGTGGGTGGTCGCCCGACGGCCGTCGAGCAGTCCGGCGGCGGCGAGCGCGAACGTGCCGACGCAGTGGGCCGCGACTGTGGCGCCGCGCTCGTGCGCGGCCCTCAGCACGTCGAGCACAGCCGGGGCCGGTGGTGCGCGGAATTCGGTCCCGGGCAGGGCGATGAGCAGATCGGCGCCGGCGAGCCGGTCCAGCCCGTGCGCGACGGACAGCGGCACGCCGCAGTCCGTCGGCACCGGTCCGGGCCGGTCGGCGCACAGGGCGAAGTCGAACCCGGGCAGCTCCGCCCCATGGGGACCGAACACCTCGGTGACGATGCCGGCGGCGAGCAGGCCGACACCAGGAGGGGCGTACGCGGCGACGGTCTTGAAAGGCAGCACCGTCGCAGTCTGGCACACCTGGCACGAATCCTGCGATCAAGGGCATCAGTGCCACTCGTGAACCACCGCCGCACCCGGAAGGATTGAGGCCATGACAGACGCACCGCTCGGCCGCAGCGCCAACTACAAGGTCCTGACCACCGGCTACGTGGGATCCACCGGCCCCGGAGTCGCCGCAACCGTCTCCTACATCTCCGACGCAGGACGACACGTGATCTTCGACCCGGGCATGGTGGCAAGCCCCGACCACATCCTCGCCCCGCTCGCGGAACTGGGCCTGACCCCCGAAGACATCACCGACGTGGTACTCAGCCACCACCACCCGGACAACACCATGAACGTCGGCCTCTTCCGCCGCGCCCGGGTACACGACCACAAGGTGGAGTACCAGGGCGACCAGTGGAAGAACCGGGACGCAGAAGGCTACGAACTCACCCCCTCGCTGCGCCTGATCCGCACCCCAGGCCACAGCCCCGAGGACATCACGCTGCTGGCGGGCACGGACTCGGGCGTCGTCGCCTTCGCCGGCGACCTGTGGTGGCACGCGCACGGCCCGGCGGACGATCCGGTAGCCCCGGACCGCGAACTGCTGCGCGCCTCACGGCTGCGGGTGCTGGCTGCGGCGGACCTGATCGTGCCCGGCCACGGCGGCCCGTTCGAGGCCGACGACACGACCCCGCGCTGAGGCGCGTTCGGTAACCGGTCGGGCTGTGGCCGTTCGTCGGCGTGGTGGTGATCGTGCGCATGCGTCGCGGGAAAGTCCGGTGCGTCGCGGGCACCGCACGAGATCCGCTGCCAGGCGTCGGCCGGGGCCTGGGAGAACAGCCAGTCGATGCGTGGACAGCCCACGCCGAACTGGGACTTGGGCACTGTCAGGACATAGCCGACACCGGACCGTTCCAGCAGTCGGCGAAGCGGTCCCGATCCTCGGTCCAGGACCTGGGCGGGTCGAGCTCGCGGTCGACAGGGGCCCGCAGGCAGAAAGCCCCCGCTACCCGCCTCCCGTGCGCGCCGTGACCAGGCCGGACTCGTAGGCCGCGATGACCGCCTGGGCGCGGTCCCGGACGTCGAGCTTGCCGTAGATGCTGGTGATGTAGTTCTTCACCGTCGACAGGCTGATGTCCAGGGCCCGGGCGATCTCGGTGTTGTCGAGGCCGGTGGCCATCAGCCGCCACACCTCGACCTCCCGGGGCGTCAGCCCGCCCGTGTCGGCGACCGGCGGCAAGGCGCCGACCGGGGCCCGGACGTAGGTGGAGATCAGCCGGGTGAGCAGGCGCGGGGCGACCACCGCCTCGCCGGCGTGGACGGTGCGGATCGCCGCGCCCAGTTCCTCCGGCGAAACGTCCTTGGGCAGGAACCCGTGGGCGCCGGCGCGCAGCGCGGCCACCACGTACTCGTCCATGTCGAAGGTGCTGAGGGCGAGGACTCGGCAGGAGGGGAGGGTGCGGGCCAGCTCCCGGGTCGCGCCGACCCCGTCGAGCACGGGCATCCTGATGTCCATCACCACGACGTCGGGGCGCAGCAGGCGGGCGGCGGTGACGGCCTGCTCCCCGTTCTCGGCCTCGCCCACCACCTCGAAGGACGGGTCGGGGGAGAGGATCAGGGACAGGCCGCGCCGCACCAGCGGCTGGTCGTCCGCGATGAGGACCCGGATGCCCGGTGCCGCCGCCACCGGGCCGTCGCCGTGCGGGCTCACCGGGCCGTCGTCGTTCGACCGAACCGGGCCGTCGCCGTGCGGGCTCACCGGGCCGCTGTCGTTCGACCGAACCGGGCCGTCGCCGTGCGCGCTCACCGGGCCGTCGCCGTTCCGTGCTGGACGGCCGCGTCGGCCGTTTCCTCCGGGGCCAGTGGCAGGTCGGCCAGGACGGCGAAGCCGCCCTCCGGACGTGGTCCGGTCCGCAGGGTGCCGCCGTGCAGGGCGACGCGCTCGCGCATGCCGATCAGGCCGTACCCGCTCCGGCCGCCGGCCGGCACCGCCTCCTGCGGTGCGGCGCCGCCCGTGCCCGCCGTGCCCGCCGTGCCCCCGTCGTCGCGCACCTCGACGGTGACCCGGTCCGGACCGTACGTCAGGGTGACGGTCGCGCGGGCGGGCCCGGCGTGCTTGCGGGCGTTGGTGAGGCCCTCCTGGACGATCCGGAACACGGTCAGGCCGACAGTGGGCGGCAGCGGGCGGCGGGGCCCCTGGACGCCGAAGTCGGTCGGCAGGCCGGCCACCCGGGACTCGTCCACCAGCCGGCCCAGGTCCTCGGCCCCGGGCTGGGGCGAGGGCGGGGCGGTGTCCGGTTCGTCGCCGGCCCGCAGGACGTCCAGGAGCTGGCGCATCTCCCGCAGGGCCAGTCGCCCGGAGGACTCCAGGGTGACCAGGGCGTCCCGGACCACCTCCGGGTGGGCGAGGTTGGCCCGGGCGCCGCCGGCCATCAGCTGCATGGTGGTGATGTGGTGCGCCACGATGTCGTGCAACTCCCGTGCGATGCGGCGGCGTTCATCGGCCACAGCGCGGTCGGCCAGCAGCTTGCGGTTGGCCGCGACCTCCCGCTGCCAGCGCGCCACGGCGAGGCCGGCGCCGACCACGAGCAGGGCGGAGACGGGGGCGCTGACGACCGCCTGCCAGGCGGGCATCCGCAGGTGGCTCTGGCTCAGCACTGTCAGCACCGACGTCACCACCGAGGCCGCCGCCGTCTCCAGGGCGGTGCGGGCCCTGGCCACCGAATACAGGGCGACCACCAGCGCGGCGCCGAAGTGGGGGCTCGCCGGCGCGGACAGGTCGGCCGCCGACTGGAGCACCAGGACGCCGGCCAGCGTCGCGACCGGGCGGCTGCGCCGGGCGAGCAGCGGCAGGGCCGACAGCGTGACCAGGAGGAAACCCGTCAGGCTCGCCCCGTGGTCACCGGCATCCCCGTTGAACACCAGGTAGCCGAGCAGGTCGATGGTGCAGGCACCGACGGCCAGCAGCGCGTCGGCGCGCGTCCACGGCGCACCGTCGGAGTCCGCCGGGTCCGCCGGGTCCGCCGGGTCTGCCGGCTCCGCCCCGAGTGCCGCCTCCGCCACGGGACGCTGACGCCCGCCCATGTCCGTTCCCCTCCGCGCCCGGCCCGCGCCGCGCCCTACCGTTGAGCCCCGTTGAGCCCCGACCGGGCTCCGTTGAGCCCCGGCCAGGCCCCGATCAGGCCCCGACCAACCGTCATCGGCCCTGATCAGGCCCGATGACCCCATTCTGGCATCGACCCACCCCACCCCGGCATGGTCCCCACGGCCGATCACGGGGCCCGGACCAGGACCACGGTCCCGGGTCCGGGCCCGGCCGAGGAGCAGGGGCCCCGGTGCGGATCGTCCGTCGCAGGGACGTCCGCGGCCCACCCGGGTGATGGTCTGGAAGCCGGCCGGGAACCCCCGCAGCCGAGACCGACCTTGCGGACGCTCGCGTCCACCGCCGGAGGAAACCGTGATCCGCGCACTGACCGGATACTCAACCAGGAACCCGTGGAAGGTGATCGCCCTCTGGGTGGTGCTGGGAATCTCCCTGGCCCTGCTGAGCCCGATGCTGCTCGCCCGGGTCACCCAGTCCCAGACCGGGGACTTCCTGCCCAAGAGCTACGACTCGGCCGCCGCACTGCGGATCGCCGAGGACGACTTCGGGATGAAACCCGACGCCACCACGGTCACGGTTCTGGTCGCCAGGACCGACGGCCAGGCGCTCACCGCCGCCGACCAGCAGCGGGTCGAGGCCGAGGCGGCGAAGCTCGCCCAGCGCCGGGTCGTCATGCCCAGGAAGGACGACGAGCCGGCCTTCCTCGTCCCCGACCGGTCCCAGACCCCACGGGTCGCCCCGGCCATGGTGGCGCCCGACCGCAGCTTCGAACTGCTCTCCGCCGAACTGACCGGCAACGCCGCGGACGAGGGCGTCCAGGGCGTCTACCGGGCGTTCCGGGACGCCACCGTGGCCCGGTTCGCCGACGCCGGGATGCGCACCGGGTTCACCGGGGGACTGGCCGACGCCGTGGACACCGCCGACTCCCACCGCACCGCCGCGACGGTCGGCAGCGCGCTCGTGATGGGGCTGATCGTCCTGCTCAACGTGCTGGTGTTCCGCAGCGTGGCGGCGGCCCTGCTGCCGCTGCTCGCCGTCGCCATGATCGGCAGCGTGGCGGGCGGAGCCGTGGCCGTCGCCGCGACGCTGACCGGCCTCAAGCTCGACGCCGGCACCCCCGGGCTGGTCTCCGTGGTCCTGCTCGGCATCGGCGTCGACTACCTGCTCTTCCTGCTCTTCCGCTTCCGCGAGCACCTGCGGGCCCGGCCCGAGCAGCCCGCCCGCGAAGCCGCCGCCCAGGTGACCGCCCGGGTGGGCACCGCGATCACCTCGGCCGCGCTGACCATCGTCGCCGCCTTCGCCACCCTCGGCGTGGCCAGCTTCGGCCAGTTCCGCTCGCTCGGCCCGGCCATCGCCGTCGCCGTCCTGGTCATGCTGCTGGGCAGCCTCACCATGATGCCCGCCCTGCTCGCCGCCTGCGGCCGCGGCATGTTCTGGCCCTCCCGCAGCCTGCGCCGCCAGCCGGGCGAGGGCTTCGCCGCCCGCTTCGGCGCGCTCGTTGCCCGGCGGCCACTGCCGATGCTGCTCGCCGCCCTCGCCCTGCTCGGCGCACTGGCCGCCGGGATGACCGGGATCCGGATGGACTACGGCCTCGGCGGCGCCGGCGACCGGACCCCGGCCGCCGCCACCGCCGCCGAGATCTCCCGCACCCTGCCGGCCGGCGTCTCCGACCCGACGAGCGTCTACGTCGTCACCACGGACGGCACCACCCTCACCCCCGGCCGGCTCGACGCCCTCTCCCACGCCCTCACCCAGGTCGAGGGCGTCGGCAAGACGGGCGGCACCGTCCTCAACGGGGACCGGCGCGCCGCCCGGATCGACCTCTACCTGACCGCAGACCCGCAGAGCCGACGCGCCCGCGACCTGGCCTCCGGCCCGGTCCGCGCCACGGTCGCCGCCCACACACCCGCCGGAACCAGCGCCCACGTGGGCGGCACGGCGGCGATCTTCGCCGACATCTCCACCGCCGTCGACCACGACCTGACGATCGTCTTCCCGGTCGCGGCCGCCCTGATCGCCCTGATCCTGCTGCTGCTCCTGCGCAGCCTGCTCGCCCCGCTGGTCCTGATGGTCTCCGTTGGGCTCGGCTTCGCCGCCACCCTCGGCGCCGCGACCCTGCTGTTCCAGCACGGGCTGGGCGAACCGGGCGTCAGCTTCACCCTCCCGCTGGTGCTGTTCCTGTTCGTCGTGGCACTGGGCACCGACTACAACATCCTCATCACCGACCGGATCCGCGAGGAGATGCAGCGCCCCGGCCCGCCCCGCGCCGCCGTCGCCCGCGCCGTACGGCACACCACGCCCGCCATCGCCACGGCCGGCCTGGTCCTGGCCGGTTCCTTCGCGACCCTCGCCGCCACCCCGGGCAGCGAACAGGTCGCCTTCGCGCTGACGCTCGGCATCCTGCTCTCCGCCGCCGTCCTGTCCCTGGCCCTGGTGCCCGCCGTCGCCGCCCTGCTCGGCCGCGCCCTCTGGTGGCCGCTCCGCCCGGCCCACCACCACCGGGCCGAGCCGGCCCCGGAGCCCTACCGCGTCCCGGTGCCCTGACCGGCGAGCCGTCGGTACTCCAGCAGGACTTCTCCATCTCCGCTATCTCCGCTGGTCAACGGCCTGGGAGTGGGAATCGCGGTCGGGCGGGTGCGGGACAGTCGGTCGAGTCCCGCCTCACGCCGGACGAGCTGCGAAGGGGCCACGGACCAGGCAACTCCCGGTGATCTTGATGGTTCTGATGCCCAGCTATGGTCCGGACCCGTGACGGCCGGGGTGCAGAAGCTGTACGAGGCGATGCGCGGGCACTTCCACCGGGCCGCAGGGCGCACGGATTCACGCTCGACCCCGCCCAGGAGCTCCCCGTCGAACGACCCAGCCGGCTGGCCGGCGAGCTGGCCCACCCGGCCTGGCGGCTGCGCCGCAGTCCGCGGCGGCCCGCGTGGTGAGAACGGCGGCCGCGGCCGGAACCTCCGGGCCGCACCGATGCCAACGGCCTGCCGCGGGCCGCCCGCGCCCCCCGCGCCGCGGGGGGGGGGTACGGGCC
>NZ_JBHWGV010000196.1:0-10141 GCF_042732955.1 Kitasatospora sp. NPDC059747
GTCTGGTACTTTTGTTTATCAGACACTGGGACCGGGCGTTTGTGTGTTTCCCCTCGGGTCCCGGGGTGGGGGGGCGGGCCCCCCGGGGGCCCCCACACCAGCACCCTAGGAAGCACAGGGCCCCGGCGGTCCCCGACACCTGTCAGGGGCACGGCCATGATTGACTGTCCGTCACCACACGGTTTTTCGAACGGGGGCGGACCATGGCCGACGACCAGCGCGTCTACATCGTGACCGGCGGCGGGAGCGGCATCGGCGCCGCCACCACCCGGCTGCTGCGCGCCGCCGGCCACCACGTCGTCGTCTCCGGGCGCCGGCCCGAACCGCTGCGCCGCGTCGCCGAGGAGACCGGCGCCCTCGCCCACCCCGCCGACGCCGGCGACCCGGACGCCGCCGACGCCCTGGTGGCCGCCGCCCTGGCCGCCCACGGCCGCCTCGACGGACTCGTGCTCAACGCCGGCACCGGCGTGGGCGGCGCCGTCGGCGACCTCACCCCGGAGAGCTGGGAGGCCGTGATGCGCACCAACGTCACCGGCCCCTTCCTGCTCCAGCGCGCCGCCCTGCCGCACCTGCTGGAGGCCCGCGGCGCCGTCGTCGCGGTCGCCTCCGTCTCCGCCCTGCGCAACGGCCGCGGCGACGCCGCCTACGCCACCTCCAAGGCCGCGCTGCTCCAGCTGTGCCGCTCCCTGGCCGTCGACTACGGCGGCCGCGGCCTGCGCGCCAACATCGTCTGCCCCAGCTGGATCCGCACCGACATGGCCGACCGCCGCATGACCCGCTTCGCCGCCGAGAGCGGCCTCGCCACCCTCGACGAGGCCTACGACGCCGCCACCCGGCTCCTGCCGGCCGCCCGCCCCGGCGACCCGGCCGAGGTCGCCGAGGCCGTCGCCTGGCTGCTGTCGCCCGCCGCGTCCTTCGTCAACGGCGCCGTCCTGACCGTCGACGGCGGCGTCACCGCCGTCGACCCCGGGACCCTCGCCTTCGACTTCCACATCGAACCCCGCGCGCCGCGCTCCTGACCGGTCGTCGGGCCGGGCGGTCACGGCGCCGGGGCCGCGACCGGCGCCGTGACGTCGCCGTTCAGGATCATGCGGTGGACGCGGCGGAGGTCCTGGCCGGGGTGGACGGCGAGGTCGTCGCGCAGGCGGCGGCGGGTGCGGTCGAAGACGGCGAGGGCGTCGGCCTGGCGGCCGCCCAGGTAGAGGGCGTGCATCAGCATCGCGGCGACCGGCTCGTTGAGGGGCTGGGCCTCGGCGAGGGCGGACAGTTCGGCGACGGCCTCGCGGTGGCGGCCCAGCCGCAGCTGCCAGCCGAGTTTGCGCTGGGCCAGGGCGGTGCGGTGCTCGGTGAGCCGCAGGCGTTCTTGTTCGGCGAGCGGGCCGGGCTGGCCGGCCAGGGGCTCGCCGCGGAACAGGTCCAGGGCCAGGGCGCACAGGCGGACGGCCTCGGGCAGGTCGCCCGCGCGTTCGGCGGTGCCGGCCGCGGCCCGGAGGTCCTCCATGCGGGCGACGTCCACGGCCACCGTGCCGGGCACCAGCCGGTAGCCGTCGCGGTCGCTGGCGATCACCGCGTGCGGTCCCCCGCCCGTGCGCAGGGCCTTGCGCAGGCGGTAGACGTAGACGGGCACGACCTTGGTGCCGGGCGGCTCCTCGCCCCAGACGCCGTCGACGAGTTCACGCTGGCTGACGGCACGGCCCGGGCGCAGCGCGAGCGCGGTCAGGACGGCCTGCTGGCGCAGGTGCCCGAGGTCGAGGGGGCGGCCGTCGTGCCAGGCCCGCAGCGGTCCGAGCAGCGAGATCCGCAGCGGCGGTCCGGGGGTGCGGCGGGTGCCGTCCGCGGGCGTGGGCCCGGTGGTGCGGCGGCGCGGGCCGTGGCCGGGGGAGACCAGGCCGGAGTCGAAGGCGTGGACGACGGCGGCGGTGCGGTCGGGCAGTCCGAGGCGGGCGAGGAGGCGGGCGAGGAGCCCGGCCACGGCGCGCGGCGGGATGGCGAGGGCGGCGGCGATCTCGTCGTCCTTCAGGCCGCAGCCGACGGCGTAGAGCAGGTCGCGTTCGCGCGGCCCGAGCGCGGCGTCGGCCGGGCGGGCGGTGATCGTGGTGGTGCTGGGTGGCGGCGTGGTGATCGGCATCGTGGCCCCCGGACACTGGATGGCTCTCTGCGGTGGACGCCGTCGATGCTGGTCCGGCCGCCGGGCCGGGGACAGGCCAAGCCACCGGCCATATCCGGCCGGTGACGGGTGGCCGGTCCCCCGTTCCCCGTCACCGGCCGCCCGCCGCGCCCGCCGTGCCCGCCGCCCCCGCTCACGGGGCGCCGAACACCACCACCGAGTTCTGGCCGCCGAAGCCGAAGTTCTGCTTCACGGCGACGTTGATCGGGGCGGACCGGCCGGTGAGCGGCGTGTAGTCGAGGTCGCAGTCGGGGTCGGGGTGCTCCAGGTTCGCCGTCGGCGGCACGTACTTGTCGCGGATGGCGAGCAGCACGCCGACGCTCTCCAGGACCCCGCACGCGCCGCAGGCGTGCCCGATGACGGACTTGGGCGCGGTGATCGCCAGGTTCCGGGCGTGCGGACCGAAGGCGCGCTTGAGGGCGGCGGTCTCGGCCCGGTCGTTGAGCGGGGTCGACGTGCCGTGCGCGCTGACGAGGTCCACGGCGTCGGCCCCGACCCCGGCGTCGGCCAGGGCGAGGGTGATCGCCCGGGCCGCGATCGCGCCGTCCGGCCGGGGGGCCAGGGCGTGGTGGGCGTCGCAGGTGGTGGCGGCGCCGAGGACCTCCCCGTGAACGGTGGCGCCGCGGCGCAGCGCCGAGCGCTCCGACTCCAGGACGAGGACCGCGGCGCCTTCGGCGGGCACCATGCCGTCCCGGTCGCGGTCGAAGGGGCGGGACGCGGCGGCGGCCTCGGCGGCGGGCCGCCGGGAGAGGGCGTCCAGGAGGGAGAAGGAGGCCAGGCACGGCAGGTCGAGCCAGCTCTCCACGCCGCCGACCAGGACGACGTCGGCGGTGCCGTCGCGCACCGCGCGCAGGCCGGCGCCGATGGCGTCGGTGGAGGACGCGCAGGCGGTGGAGATGGTGAGCACCGGGCCGGTGATGTCCAGTTCCTGGGCGACGAGCCCGGCGGCCTGGTTGGGCAGCAGGCGCAGCAGGCCGAGCCGGTCCATGCGTGACCAGCCCTCCCTGCGCAGGACCGTCACCTGCCGGGCGGCCTCGTCGAGCCCGCCGCCGCCGGTGCCGACGTACAGGGCGCCCGGTGGCGTGTGCAGGCGCGCGTCCGCCCGGGCCTTGACGGCGGCGGCGAACAGCAGTTGCTGGAAGCGGGAGGTGCGACGCACCTGCGGGGCGCTCAGGTAGTCCCGGGGGTCGAAGCCGGTGACGACGCCGCCGACCTGGCACGGCAGCGGTTGTTCGAGGTCCAGCGCCGAGACCGCGGACTTCCCGGCGGCCAGGGCGGCCCACAGCTCCTCGGGGGTGGGGCCCGCGCACGACTCGACGCCGATCCCGGTGACCAGGACGCGGTGGCGCACCGCCCGGGGCGTCACAGCGTCTCCGGCAGCGCGCCGCCCGCCGCGCCGCTTACCGCGCCGGCCCGGGCACCGCCCACCGCGCCGCCCAGCGCGTCGACGACGTCGCCGACGGTCTGCAGGTCGCCGATCCGGATACCGGTGTCCGCGAGCTCGACACCGAATTCCCGCTCCAGGACGACGAGCAGTTCCAGAGCTTCCATGGAATCGAGGCCGAGCACCGGACGGCCGGGTTCACCGGCGTAGAACAAGGCCGATTCCCGGGTGATGGAACCCGGGTTTTCGCCCAGGTCCGGGCGGATCTCGGAAATCGCCCGGACGACCACGGGCAGCACCTCGGTCATGATGAATTCCCTTCGTGATTCCGCTGGGTTCGTGGGGTGTTTTCAGGGACGGGGTGTTTCAGGGACGGATCGCGGAGAAATACACGCAGCGCCGCGTGATCGTGAAAGGCGTGCGCTCGTACTGCTGCTCCAGCGCCTCGGCGAGCAGGCCGGCGGCGGTGTCCCGCTCGATCCCGGGCAGTGCGGCGGCGGCGAACATCGGGGTCGAGCACAGGGCGGTGAGGAAGTCCCGGCCGAGGGTGAACTCGCGCTCGGTGCGCTCCACGCCGGTGAAGCCGGCCGCGGCGAGGGCGGCCTGGTAGTCCCCGGCGGTGCGCCGCAGCCCCGGCGGGCGGCCGGTGACGGCGGCGGTGCGGGCCGGTGTCAGGCCGCGGGCCCGGGCGGCGCGGCGGGCCGCGCCGACCAGCTCGGCGTACAGCGGAAGGTCGGCGGCGCTCTCCGCGCCCGCGTAGAAGGCCGAGTTGAACACGAGGCGCCCGCCGGCGGCCAGCACCCGCCCGATCGCGGTGAGCGCCTCGCCGAGGTCCGGGACGAGGTGGATGCAGTTGGCGAGCACGGCGGTGTCGAAGCCGCCGGCCGGGAACAGCCCGGCGACGGCGGCCGCGTCGCCCTCGACGAAGCGGGCCCGGTGGCCCAGGCGGGTGCGCGCCGCGTCGAGCAGGGCCGGGTCGGGGTCGACACCGGTCAGGGCGACGGCCGGGTCGCGCAGCAGCAGTTGCTCGCTCACCGCGCCGTCCCCGCAGCCGATGTCCAGGACGGCCTGCCCGGCGCCGACCGGGACGAGGTCGAGCAGCGCGCGGTTCAGCCCGGCGTACGCCGGGTCGCGGCGCAGGGCGGCGTAGTCCGTGGAAGGCCCGCTGTCCGTTCGTGTGCTCATCAATTGACTCCCCGTGAATTCGGCGTCCCTCGCGACGTGCTTCCCGCGTTCTTTCCGGAATTGTTTCCGGCACGTTTCCGGTGCACTCCCGGCGTGCCGTGAAGCCCGGTGAACGGCGCCGACGCTAGCAATGGCCGCGGCCGTCGACAAGCGATTCCCGGCCGCCTGGCCGTCCCCGGGCCGCCCGGCCAGCGGAAATGGTTTCGTTTCATCCCCGCTTCATCGCCGCCGGATAGCTTCGGCGGCCCGCACGGAAAAGATCCCCGCATCCGGGCCCCGGAAGTCCGGGGGCTCTGCATTCGAGGCGCCGTCAGCACCGCGGGCGTCACAAGGAGAGCGTCAGTGGAATTCACAGAACTGGGCGACCGCACGACGCCCGCCGGCCGGCTGGTGTTCTGGACGCCGGCCGCCCCCGCCTCGGCCTGGGCCGACGACCCGCGGGCGCCCGCGCTCGTCCACGAGCACCACGTCCGCGCGGCCGCCGCCCGCGGCGCGCGGCAGGTGGACCCGGCGTGGATCGGCGTGTCCTTCCGCGTCGGCCCCACCGGCCGCGAGCGCCTGGCCCACGCCCTCGCCGCCTGGCTGCGCGCCCACGAGCACCTGCGCAGCCACCTGCTGCCCACCCCCGGCGGCTGCGCGCGCCGCACGCTGCCCGCGGGCGCGGTCGGGCTGCGCCGCGAGGAGATCGGGGTGTTCGCCGACGGTGCGTCGGTGCGCCGGCAGATCGAGGCGTTCTTCGACCGCGTCGGCCCGCTGGCCTGGCCGCAGGTGCTCTTCGCGACGGTCGAGGACGTGACGGCCGGGGACGTGACGGCCGGGGACGCGACGGCCCCGGGCGGGGTGACGGTGTTCGCGGGCGCCGACCACGGCGTCGCGGACGGCTTGACGCTCGCCATGGTCCCCGGTCAGATCCGCGACCTGCTGGCCGGCGGCGCCGGGCACCCGGCGGGCCCGACCTTCCTCGACTTCGGCGCCGCGGAGCCGGCCCTGGCCGAGCGGCTGCCCATGCGTCCCGAACACGTCGACCGCTGGCGGGCGTTGCTGCGCGGCGACGCCGGAGCGGCCCCCGCCTTCCCGCTGCCGCTGGGCGCCGGCGACGCCCCGCACGCGCAGCGCAGCACCGGGCGCTGGCTGCTCGACGCGCCGACGGCCGCCCGCTTCGCCGCCGCCTGCCGCGCGGGCGGCGGCACCACGTCCGCGGGGCTGCTGTCCTGCCTCGCGCTCGCCGCGGCGAGGGTCGCGGGCACCCGGCAGCTGTCCGCGGTGGCGCTGGCCAACACCCGCCCCGACCCGTGGCGGGCGGCGCCGGGCTGGTTCGTGGGCCTGCAGCCGGTCCGCATCCCCACCGCCCCGGGGGCGACCTTCGCGGACACGCTCGGGCACGCCGCCGCCGAACTGCGCCGCCACCGCCCGGGCCCGGGCAGCTCGCTCGCGCACGTGCGCCGGATGCTGGGCCGGGACGTCCGCCTCCGGTTCGTCGTCTCGTACCTCGACGTGCGCCGGGTCGACGGCACCCCGCCCGAGCAGGAGGACCGGATGCTGCGCAGCCGCGTCCACAGCCCCGGAGAGGTGCACGTATGGCTGACCAGGAGCGAGCGGGGCGTGCACCTGACGACGCGCTTTCCCGACACGGCCGTGGCGCGCACGAACGTCGCCCGCTTCGAGCGGGCCGTCGCACGGATCGCCGCCCGGACGGCCCTCGCCTCCCGCACCGCGACCGCCCCCGTCCCCGTCCCCGTCCTCGTCCCCGCTCCCGCCCACTGCCCGGAGGAGATGCTGCCGTGCGGATGACCCAGATCCTCGACTGGCGGCCCGCGCCCGGGGAGGTGGTCGAGTTCCTCCCGGTCGCCGACCGCGCCCCCGAGCCGCACGACGTACCGCCCTCCGGCTTCCAGCGCGCCCACCTCGGGATGGCCGCCGCCCGCCGCGCCACCGGGCAGCGGCAGTCGCCCTGGGTGGCCCTGGCCTTCGACCTGCCCGGCCGGGCCGACCCCGAGGCGCTCGCCGGCGCCTGGCAGGAACTCGTGCGCCGGCACGAGGCCTACCGCGCCTGGTACGAGCCGCGCGGCGACGGCCTGGCGGGCTTCCGCCTGCCGCCGCAGGCCCTCACCGTGCGCCCGGTGCGCGTCGGCACCTTCGCCACCACCGCGGACCTGCGCGACCACCTGCACCGCCGGATCGACGAGCACACCGCGCCCGGCCGCCCCGGCCCGGGCCTGCTCGCCGGCGTCGTCCTGCGGGGGACCAGGTCCACCGTCTACGCCGCGATCGACCACGCCTACACCGACGGCCACTCCATGGCCCTGCTCTTCGACGAGCTGCGCACCCACTACGCCGCCCGCGCCACCGCGGCCACCGCCGGACCCACCCCGGCGTCCGCGGCCACCACCGGACCCACCCCGGCCACCACGCCGGCCGGCCCGGACGAGGCCGTCGGCTACCTGGAGTACAACCGCCGCGAGCACGAACGCTCCCTCGCCCTGACCCCCGACGCCCCCGAACTCGCCCTCTGGTCCGCCTTCCTGGCCGCCGGCGACGACGGATCCGCCACCGCCTCCGGCGGCTTCCGGGCCCTGTCCGGCTTCCCCGTCGACCTGGGCACCGACGGCCACGCGCTCGTGCCCGGCGTCCGCCTGCACTACCCGGTGCTCACCGGCGCCCAGGCCGAGGCGTTCCGGGCCTTCTGCGCCCGCCACGGCGGCGGGTTCGCCGCCGGCGCCTTCGCCGCGCTCGCGCTCGCGCAGCGGGAGTTCACCGGCAACGACGTCTACCGCGTGCTGACGGCCGTGTCGACCAGGGCCTACCCGCGGCTGCTGCCCGTGCACGGCTGGCTGGTGAACTTCGGCCCGCTGCTCTTCCGGCTGCCCGCCGCGCCGGACCTCGCCGCGGCGGTCCCCGCCGCCCAGCAGGGCTTCCAGCGCGCCCGCGCCGCCGGCGACGTGCCGCTGCACCGGGCGCTGGACCTGCTCCCCGGTACGGCGCTGCCCGTCATCCCGCCGATGGTCTCCTACCTGGACGGCCGCGCCGCGCCCGGCTCCCGCGACTTCCTGCGCACCGACGCCACACTGCTGACCGGCCCGGACGGCGCGGCGGGCGTCTCGATGTGGTTCAACTGGTTCCGCGACCGGGCCGACCTCGTGGTCACCGTGCCGGACACCCCGCAGGCCGTCCAGGGCGTGCCGAAGTACCTCGACCGCGTCCGGGAGATCATCCTCACCGCCGCCACCCGCCCGGCCCCCTGACACGCCCGGCGGGTCGGCCCGGGCATCCCGTGCCGGCCCGCCCCACTTCGTCACGCACGGTGGCGACGGAAGCCCCCTCCTGGGGCGACCGTCGCCACCGCGACCACGGACCGTCATTCCCCTCACCGTTTCGAGTGATTCCGGGCCTGCGCTGTATCCACGGGTGATTAAGATCCACTTTCCGTGACCGAAAGTCAGAACACCCGCACGGCCCGGGAGAAGGCCGACGTCGTCGTCCTCGGCGCCGGACCCGCCGGGCTCACCCTCGCCAACCTCCTCCACGCCCGCGGCATCGACTGCGTCGTCCTGGAACGCGCCGACCGCGCCCACGTCGAGACCCGCGCCCGCGCCGGCTTCCTCGCCGCCAACACCGTGCGCACCCTCGACCGCCACGGCCTCGCCGACGGCCTGCACCGGCGCGGACAGCCCCACGGCACCTGCGAGTTCCGCACCGACGGCGGCAGCTTCCGCCTCGACTACGGCGGCCTCGGCCGCCGCGAGGCCCACACCGTCTACCCCCAGCAGGACCTGGTCACCGACCTGCTCGCGCACTACCTGGCCGCCGGCGGACGCATCCGCTTCACCACCGAGGCCCTCACCGTCCACGACGCCCACGGCCCCCGCCCCACCGTCGCCGCCCGCGACACCGGCGCCGGCACCGACGGTGAGACCGTCCACTGGCAGGCCCGCTACGTCGCCGGCTGCGACGGCCGCCACGGCGCCGCCCGCCGCTCACTGCCCCCCGGCACCCCCCGCCACCACCGCGACCACGGCATCTCCTGGCTCGGCCTGCTCGCCCAGGCCCCGCCCAGCCTCGACGCCGTCGGCTACGCCGTCCACCGCCGCGGCTTCGCCGGCCACATGGCCCGCACCCCCGACGTCACCCGCTACTACCTCCAGTGCGAACGCGGCACCGACCCCCACGCCTGGTCCGACGAACGCGTCTGGGACGAACTCGACACCCGCATGCGCAGCGCCGACCACCACCCCCTGCACCGCGGCCCGATCATCCAGCGCACCGTCATCGACCTCGAATCCGACGTCATCCAACCGCTGCGCCACGGCTCGCTCCTCCTGGCTGGCGACGCCGCCAGCCTGCCCGCCCCCGCCGCCGCCAAGGGCGCCAACCTCGCCGTCCTGGAAGCCGAACTCCTCGCCGACGCCCTCACCGACACCCTCGCCCACGGCGACACCGGCGCCCTCGACCGCTACTCGCGGACCAGCCTGACCCACATATGGCGCGCCCAGGAGTTCTCGCACTGGATGATCCAGCTCCTGCACGCCCCGCCCGGACCGGACGGCGAATCGTTCTTCCACGAATCCATGCGGCGCTCACGCCTCGACTCGCTGCGCACCTCCCGCGCCTTCCAGGACTGGTTCGCCGAGAGCTACGTCGGCATCTGAGCCCACCACGGCCGCACCACAGCCGCACCACCCGCACGACCGCATCCGCACGACCACGCCCGCATCCGCACGACCACGCCCGCACGACCACACCCTCACGAGCACCGAACCAAGGACGCCCACTCGATGACGACGACGCCCCCGGACGATGCGACCCGCCTGCACGCGACCGCCGACTTCGTCCGCCAGCAGGACACCGCCGACCTCCTCCCGCTCCTGCTGCCCGGCCTCGACGGCCCGGAACTGCGCGCACTGGCCGACCACTGCCACTTCGCCCACGCCGCCCTGCTCCTCCTGCCGCCCGACGAGGCCACACTGCGCGCCCAGCTCGCCGCCTGCGCCCTGGACCCCGACACCCCGCAGCACCCCAGCGTCGTCGTCCGCGACCGCCTCGCCCACCGCCACGGCCTCGACCCCGCCGCCCTCGACGTGCGCATCCTGCGCCCGCCCGTCACCGGCCCCGGCGAGGAGCCCCGCCTCGTCGAGGTCTTCGCCCTCACCGTGCCGCCCGGCTCCGCCCTCGCCGAACTCGCCGCCCACGAACGCGCCCACGAGCACGAGACCCACCTCGCCTTCGAGGTCACCCGCCCCGACCCGCTCGTCCTGCGCGGCCTGTGCGACCTCCTCGCCCGCCACGGCGCGGCCCCCGACGGCGGCGGCTACAACCCCCACGAGGACGGCACCGTCCTCTACTTCACCGCCCCCGCCGACGCCAAGACCGGCTACCGGCGCATCGAGCTCTACGTCCCCGGCGACCAC
>NZ_JBHWGV010000197.1:0-4788 GCF_042732955.1 Kitasatospora sp. NPDC059747
CGGGCCCGGCCGCTACAGGATCCTGGAACAGCGTCCGTGCCGAGCCCGCGAAAGCCGGACAGTTGGGGGGATTCCCCTATCGAACACCCTCTGAGGCCGAGCCGTACACCGAGACGCTGATGCTGCCGCAGTGGCGCACGCAGCGCGTCCTGTACGGGCGGTTGCGCGAGCTGGGCGGCGACGTCGCCTTCGGCCGCGAGCTGGTCGGCCTCGCGCAGGACGCGGACGGCGTGACGGCCGCGTTCGCGTCGGGCGGCCCGGTCCGGGCCCGGTGGACCGTCGCGGCCGACGGTGGGCGCTCGACCGTCCGTCGACTGCGCGGCATCGGCATGGCGGGGGAGGACATCGACCCGGCGACGATGCTGGTCGCGGACGTCCGGCTCGCCGACGGGGCGCTGGACCGCGATCACTGGCACGTCTTCCCCGCGGGCGAGGACCTGCTGGCGCTCTGCCCGCTCGCCGGGACGGACGACTTCCAGCTCGTCGCGAGGTTCCCGGAGGGGACGGCCGTGGATGCCAGCCTGGAGGGGATCCGCAAGGTCGTCGCCGCGCGCTCCCACCTGACGGCCGGTCATGTCGTCGACGTGCGCTGGGCATCCGAGTTCCGGCCGCGGACGGGACTCGCGGACCGGTTCCGCGACGGACGCGTGTTGCTCGCCGGCGACTCCGCGCACGTGCACTCGCCGGCCGGCGCGCAGGGCCTGAACACCAGCATCCAGGACGCGTACAACCTCGCCTGGAAGCTGGCCGTCGTGCTCTCCGGCGCCGCCCCGGAGGCGCTGCTCGACACCTACGAGGAGGAGCGCCGCGCCAACGCGGCGGAGATGCTCGACCTCTCGACGCGCGTGCACCGCGGCGAGGTCCGCCGTGGCCGCGCGACCCAGCAACTCGGCCTCGGCTACCGGGAGTCGACGCTCTCGGAGGACACCCGCACCGGCCTCCCGGCGGACGCCCTCCGGGCCGGCGACCGCGCCCCGGACGGCCGCCGCGGCGGCGTCCGCCTCTTCGACGCCTTCCGTGGCCCGCACTGGACCCTGCTCGCCGTCGGCACCGACGCCGACCTGCCCGACCTCGGCGTCCCCGCCGTCCGCATCCCGCCCTACGAGGCGTACGGCACGGGCGTGTTCCTCATCCGTCCGGACGGCTACGTCGGCTGGGCGGGCACGACGGCGGACGGCCTGGAGTCGTACGCGGCCCGTAACGGCGTGCGCGGCGCTTGACCCACGCGGCGCTCGACCTGCGTGCCGCTCGACCCATGCGACGCTCGACCTACGTGCCGCTCGACCTACGTGCCGCTCGACCTACGTGTCGCTCGACCTGCGCGGTGCTCGACCCACGCGGTGCTCGACCCACGCGACGCTCGACCCACGCGACGCTCGACCCACGTGCCGCTCGACCCACGCGGTGCTTGACCCGCACGGGCGAGGGGGCGTGCCGCCCGGCCCGGGCTGCGGGGGAGCGGCGGTTCGCGGCCGGAGACTGGGGGCCGTCGCCGCCCGCCGCCGGACAGGAGAGACCGTGGCCGACCACAGCCCCCGGGAGAAGACCGACGGCCAGGTCGGCGTCCTCGGCATCGCGCTCGGCGCGGTCCTGGCGGTCGTGTTCGCTCAGGGCTCGTGGCAGTGGTTCTCCACCTACCTCGGCGTGATGCTGCTCGCGGTGGTCCTCGCCTGCACCCGCCTGCCGACCCGCGCGCCCGGGCCGGTCACCGGGTACGTGCGCAGCCTGACGGCGTACGCACTGGTCGTCGGCCTGTGCGTGGCGATCGCGCTGGCCCCGGCGATGCAGCGGTGGCGGTGGCTGTTCCCGATGCCGGGTACGCGTGCGGGCTGCGCCGAACTGGGCCGCTACCAGGCCCTGACCGCGCGGCAGGCGGTGGGCGGCCTGGCCGTACAGGACGGCGCGGCGGTGGCCCACGCCCAGGCCGACCAGGCCCGGCACGCCGTCGACGCGTGCCTCGCGGCCACGACGACGCTGTGGCTGCCGGTCTACGCGCTGGGGACCGCGGCGCTGGTGGTCCTGGTCTCGTGGCGGCTCGGCCGGAGGAGAGCCACAGGCTCCCGGTGAGAGGATGGCCGGGACTCGAAAGGGGAGCGGATGGGCCTGGACGTCGTCCCGTTCGAGGAGCGGTTCGCGGAGCCCGCGGCGACGCTGCTCGCCGGGGAGCATCCGGACGGCGGGCTGGACCTCGCCGACCCGGTCGTGGCCCGTCGCCTCGTGGCGGCGTGGCAGGGTGCGGGCCCCGCCGTGGCCGCCGTCGAGGGCGGCGAGCTCGTCGGATTCCTGGCGGCGTCGGTCGACGGCGTCCCCGGGCCCCAGCAGGCGTCGATCCGGCTCCAGCAGCACGCTGCCGTCGGCGGCCGGAAGCGCGAGGCCTACCGCCGGCTCTACGCGGCCCTGGCCGGTCGACTCGCCGCCGTCGGACGGTTCGAGCACACGATCACCGTCTCGGCCGTCGACGGGGAGGTCACCACGGCCCTGTTCGAACTCGGCTTCGGCATCGACCAGATCAAGGGCCTGCGGCCCGCCGTCGCCTCCACCGGGCAGGACGTCCGGCTGCGCGAGGCCGGGCCGACGGACCTCCGCAGACTCCTCGAACTCACCGTTGAGCTGCAGCAGTTCCACGCCACCTCGCCGATCCTCCGGCCCGCGCTCCTCGACGTCCCCGCCGTTCGGGACGGTTTCCTCGCCGCTCTCGGCGACGACCGGCGGCTGCTCCTCGTCGCCGAGGAGCACGGGCGCGTCGTCGGCATGATGCAGGCGGAGGCCGACCAGCGGCACCGTTCCACGGCGGTGATCGGCATCGCCTCGGTGACGGCGTCCGCCCGGTCCGGGGGCCTCGGCACGGCGCTCCTGGCCGGAGTCTCCGACTGGGCCGCCCGCCGGGGCTTCGCGAACGTCGCCGTCGGCTGGTCGTCCGCGAACCCGGTGAGCGACTCCTTCTGGCGCGGACGCGGCTTCGCACCGGTCGGCTACAAGCTCACCCGCCTGATCGACGCCCGCGTCGCCTGGGCCGACAGTCGGCTGGGCTACGCCCATCACCTGCCGGGGGGCTCGCCGCTCCCTCTGTGACGAACTCCGCTCACCAGGAGCAGAGTTAGGGCACTGAGCAAGTGACGGCAAACCGGATGGCCCGGACCGACGGGCGAGGCGGGGCTCCTTCAGAGCGGCACCCCGTTGTCGCCCATCGCCGCAGGCACCAGTGACGCGGTGACGGTGATCGTCGCCGCGTCCGCCGTCCTCGCCCTCCAGGTCCGCCGGACGGCGGGTGCCGGAACGGTGAGAACGGTGACTGCCGTGGGCAGCTGACGGTCAGAAATATTTTTTCGAACGGACCTGCAACCTCCGTGGCACCCACACGTCTGTGGAAGTGAGAGGCGGGGGAATCGCCAAGTGCCTCTCACTTCCACAGCACACACGTATGGCTCCATAGGGGGAACCATGTCCATCCGCTCTGCCGCCGCCGTGCTCGTCCTGGGCCTCACGGCCGGCCTGGTCGCCGCCGCACCGGCCTCGGCCGGGAACAACCCCTGGCCGAAGTTCACGCCGCTGGCGGCCGACACGACCGTGCAGATCCAGGCCGACTTCAGCGGCAAGTGCCTGGCCGTCGCAGACGCCCGCACCGACGACGGCGCGCCCGTCGTCGAGGCGGCCTGCACGGGTGACGACAGCCAGCAGTGGAACATCACCAACGGCTACGCGTTCAACGTCCACAGCGGCAAGTGCCTTGAGGTGCCGGCCTGGAGCCGCACCGCGGGCACCGCGATCGACCAGTGGACCTGCAACCAGGGCGACAACCAGCGCTGGGGTCAGATCAACATCGTCGGCAGCAACACCATCGCCATCCCCAACTGGAACAGCGGCCTGATCCTCGACATCTCCGGCGCGAACCAGGCCGACGGCACCCCGGTGATCCAGTGGTACTCGGACTACCACGCCAACCAGCGCTGGACCCTCAGCCCGGTCGGCTGACCCACCCCGCACCACCCCGGCCCCCGGCCCGGCCACCACTGGGCCGGGGGCCACCTTCGGCGCGTCCGGGCGCCGATCCTCGGCGCTGCGGACAGTGGGGGGAACACCAAGTTTCGTTCGCGCCATACGACATCAGTCAGGACCCACAGGGGGGGCCATGACCATCAACTCCAATGCCAAGCGCCGCATCGGCTCCGTCGCCACCGCCGGGCTCGGCCTCGGCCTGGCCGTCGGCCTGCTCGCCGCCCCCGCCGCGGCCGGCTTCACGTACCACCCGCTCGCGGCCGACTCCACCGTGCAGATCCGGACCTTCGTCGGCAAGTGCCTCCAGATCGCGGACTCCCGCACCGACAACGGGGCTCCCGTCGTCCAGGCGACCTGCAACGGCGCCCCGGGCCAGCGGTGGAACATCTCCGACGGCTTCGCCGTCAACGTCAACAGCGGCAAGTGCCTTGAGGTGCCGGGCTGGAGCAAGACCCAGGGCACGGCCATCGGCCAGTGGGACTGCAACGGCGGTGACAACCAGCGCTGGGGCAAGGTCAACGTCGACGGCAACACGCTGGCCGTCGTCAGCTTCGACAGCGACTTGGTCCTCGACGTGTACGGCGCCGGCCACGACGACGGCGCTCCGCTCGTCCAATGGGGCGGGTCGCGCTACGACAACGAGCGCTTCACCCTCGCCCCGGTCGGCTGACCCACCCCGCACCACCCCGGCCCCCCGCCCCGCCCCCCCCCCCGCGCGGGGGCGCGGGGGAGTGGAGAGGAGCGGGGAGACCCGGCGCGGACAGAGACGCGAATAGATAATGACACCGGCGA